>CAMJJL010000015.1 GCA_946406145.1 uncultured Clostridia bacterium
AATCCTCGCGCGCGTGTTCGGCGGTTTGAAAATGCTTGAAAAAGCATGATTCCCCTAAGATAAGAAATTGAAGGGAGGCAAAGGTATGCTGCGAAAAACGATTCGATTTATGGACTCCGCCGTCAATCGAATTGTCGCTATCCTTTGCCTCCTGCTGTTTCTTATATGCCTTTACGCCATGATCGACGCGGTCAATGTCTATCTGAACGCGAACGATAAGAGCGTACTCAAATACAAACCTCAGCTCGGTCACGGCAGTGAAGTTCTCGGAGAGCTTTCGGATGACGCTGTCGCGTGGCTGACGATCGACAACACCTCCATTGACTACCCTGTGATGCAGGGCAGGAACAATGATGAGTACATCAACAAAGATCCTTTCGGCAATTTCTCGCTGTCCGGCTCTATTTTTCTGGACAGCAGGAATCGTGCGGACTTTTTTGACCCTTACTCGATACTCTACGGTCACCATATGGAGCATGGAGCTATGTTCGGCGCTTTGGATGACTTTATCAAACAGGAGTATTTTGATCAGCACCGCACCGGTACGCTGATCACGACCTCGGGGCAGGATTACACCATCCGGCTGTTTGCCGCCTGTAAGGCGGACGCGACGGAAAAGACGGTGTTTGATCCGCCCGAAAGCAACAATGACGAACTGCTGCAATATCTCAAGCAGCACGCGGCGGTCTTTGAGCCGCAGGGCGTTGACGCCCACAGCAGGATACTGGCGATGTCTACCTGCCAGTCCGCCGAAAACGTAGAGAGAATGATCGTTTTCGGTACATTAACACCGGTCACATAACCGATAAGGAAGTATTCATGAAAAGAGTATTTGCTTTCAGCGTTCTTTTGGCGCTGATCTTCGCTGTGCTGGGCGCTCATGGCAGCGCCGCTCAGACAGCGCCCGTCGATATCTGGGTAGATATCAAAAACGGCGGCACGGCGGTCATTATCACAGAAGTCAACAGCCCCCTGCCCGATCGGTCGAGTATGACGCTCGACGACGGACAGAGTGAGGCGTTCCATATCGATTTCTCCGAAAAGGGCACCTATTCTTATACGATCAGGACAGAGCCCGACGACAGAGAGATCACCTTTGACGATACCGTATACCGTGTCAATGTATTTGTCACGGAGGAAAGCGGAAGGCTGTATACGAGTATCGTGATCTACAATCAAAAAACCGGCGGCAAGTATTCCCCTCAGGGGTACGATGAGCCGTGCACGGTCACCTTTGTCAATGACGTCTCCCCCATCACACCCGATGAGACGACCGCTCCGACACAATCGGGCGAGAGTGCAACGACATCCGAGACGGTCACTGCGACAGAGCAGGATCCGGGAAGTGCAAAAAACGATCCAAATGACGACGCGAAAAACGCGTCGAAGGGATCGGACGTCAAGTCCCGTCCGCAGACGGGCGACGATTCACGGCTGGACTTTTTTCTGCTGCTTGCGATCATTGCGTCAGCAGGACTGTTCATGCTGTCGGTGTTCTATTACCGCTCTGTGGTAAAAGAATCACAGAAAAGATAAAGCTTACTGCGCGATCCGCACACCTGAATGATGCGGTATTGCCCTAGCGAAAACGACTTGGAATAATTCGGAAAGGAGGGTCGGCATATGCGATTTTACAACAGAATATTGTCAGTCGCCGGTAATTGCCTGCTCTCCTTGAAGAAGCGTCCGAACGGAAGAGTCAGCCGCCGGATCGTGTGCCGGATCTTCTGTATGGTGTGCGCGCTGACGATATTATTATCGAGTTTTCCGCTGTCGGCACTTGCTGTGACCGGTCCCGACGGACTTCACAATCAAAGCATCGAGCTGAATCTGGCTACGGACGAAGCGGAATCAACCGTAAAGCTCAACGGTTTGATGCCGCACAACGCCGTCGCTACCGTAACGGATGTGACCGGTGACTATGCGGAAAACGTCGACGCGCTCGATACTTCCTCGGTCATCGCGGCTTATGATATCACTATCACTCACGGCGACAAAGAGTATCAGCCCGATGAGAAAAAGCCGATCCATGTGGAGATCGCCCATCCGGGGATCAGCGGCAACGCAGAGACAATGCTCGTGCATATCAAGGATGACGGTACGCGCGAGGAGATCGAGGACTTTGCCGTTGAGAACGGCAAGCTCAGCTTCTACGCGACAGGCTTCAGTATCTATGAGATCGTTGAGATCAACAACGCAGGCGGCGGTGGTCAACTTGCTTTGTCCACTGAGGAGCTCACTGAGCAGGACGGTCTGGACTACGGCTTTCTCCTTTACTACGACAAGAATGCGCCGAAATACTTTACATCCAATATCATAAAAACTGTCAAGAATAATAAAACAAGTTATGTCATCGAGGAAACGCTAAATAAAGCGGATGCAGGTGTTTGGTATTTTGAGCCGTCGGGAAACAGTCTGAAAATGTATACTTACGTGGACGGCGTAAAGAAGTACCTGCATAATCTCGGCGATGCTGCCGATGAATATAATCTGGGTTTGACGGAGGATTTGCCGGATGATGCGACGGATGATGCGGATCTGTTAGAAATCTCCCTTATCGAAAACAACGCTGATCGCTTCTATATCAAACAGGACGGTGCGCTTAAATGGCTCCAGCATTCCGGCAGCGGCGGCGGTATCCGTTACTTTAACGCGAACACGAACGCGACTAACTCCAGGATTTTTATCCAGCATGCCTCCCCGGAGGGGATGGATTTATCTGCGCTTGATAAGCTCATCGAAAAGCCTTATGGTCTGTTCCATTACTCGGAAGGCTCTACGGTCGGTAACGCGCTGATGGCACAGGGTGATACCCATTCTCTGGTCAAGCTAGTCCTAGCGCATGCCGGTAACCGTACGCTTTATGTTGATGAGAATGCTGAGGTCGATCAGTGGCAGTTCCACTATGATCCTGCTGATGAAAAGTTTTCCATATCGGTAAATACTCCGTCCGGTACGCAGTATCTTTGTGCTGACAGTAACGGCATATCGACAACGGCTGATTCCTCCAGCGCCGGAAAATTCAACGTGCATATCTCCGCGGATCACCGCATCCAGCTGGAGTCAAACGGTTATTATGTGATCTACCAGCCCAGAGCTCAGGATGAAGGCGGCAGCCGTTTCACTGTCACTACAGACTCTTCCGAAGCATTTACATGGCTGAATCTTCTCAACCGCTCTTCCTTGAACGACAACACGATCACCTTCTCGGCTGACCGCGTGAGCGTGTCCGATATCCCGAACGGTCAAAAGGTCATCGTCTATCTACGTGTTTGGAACGAAGAAGAGCTGCGCTATGATATGTACGCGGTTGACCGCGACGGCAGTCTCTATCCGTGTTATGCCTCGGGCGGTAAGATCATGTGGCTCGGCGACGATACAGGCTCGCTCGAATGGGAGTTCACCGAGTATCTGGACGAAGTCACCAAGCAGCCGAACTATTACTATGAGCTGTACAATCCGTACTCTGAAAAATACCTTGCACCGCAGCTGTCGGGTAATCAGGTTTTGTCCGAAAATCCGATCGGTATCAATATCCCCGGCAGAAGAGACGGCGAATTCTACAGCAACGTGATCGCGTGGGATAACTCCCGATACGCGTATATCGGTCTGCGTCCCAACGCGGACAAAACAGCGCTCGAGCCCTGTGCCGAATCCGCAGCCCTGCCCTTCTATTTTGCCACGCTGGACGAGCTCAACCTCAGCGACAGGCTGCACGAGGTTCCGACGCTCGACAACAACCAGTTCGGCATCACGATGAGGATGGTCAACTTTGACAAGGTTTCCAATGAGGTTGCCGGAAAGAATATAGCGTATGGCGCTTCGAACGGTTCCTCTTTCTCATGGGAATATTTTGGCACAAATAACAAGAGTCAAGGTATAGACACTTTAAAAACCGGACTCCTCAACACCTGGCTGGACAGTAACGGTTATCCTGTCGCTACTCCGTCGAACAAAAACATAAGCGACGCTTTTAACAGCGCCGAATCAAAAGTTGTCAATCATCTGTTCCTTGAGAGAGTACATGAATCAAGCGGTTATTTTGAATTCGACAGCACCCAGAACTATGCTACGCTGAAAAATCAAAACGGTGAGTTTAATGGCGGCGAGAACGGTGAGACAAACTTCACTTTGTACCATGAACTGGGCACTCACGAGAGAAGAACCGACGCAAACTCGCTCAAGCACGGACAATTTTTCCCGTATGATATCATATTACCGGGCGTATATGCGACGCAAAACGATCAGAACCTGTTCTCATCTCTGACATCTCCGTTAACACCTGCCGGTGAGGAACCAATGGGAAAACTGCCGGAGAATGATCCCAGAAAATACGAACAGTTACATCTTATTCAATCAGATAAATCAAACGCTGATTTCTATTTCGGTATGGAAATGGAAGCATCCTTTGTCCAGACGCCGTCCGGACTTGATGCTTGGGGACATGATATCATCTTTGAATTCACCGGTGACGACGACTTCTGGCTGTATGTTGACGGTCAGCTCGTCCTCGACCTCGGCGGTACCCACTCCGCTCTGATGGGTACGATCAACTTCCGTACCGGCGAAGTTTTCTACGACAATACTAAATCCACTCACGGTCAGATGGCGCGTACCACTCTGCGCCAGATCTTCACCGATAACTATCTGGAGCTGCATCCTAACGCGACTGAGGAAGAGCTTAACGAATACCTTTCCGAGTATTTTGCCGAGGACGAAAACATCTTTAAGGATTATTCCACCCACAAGATGAAGATGTTCTATATGGAACGCGGCGCCAACGCCTCCAACCTGCATATGCGTTTCAATATTGCCGCTGTTACGCCCGGAAACGTTGTTGTCAACAAAAGCGTCAGCGGTGAAGGTGCGGATACGCTCGACACAGACTTTATCGAGTATCCGTTCCAGATCTACTATAATCTTCCCGAGGGACCCGATAACCAGCCCGGTGAATGGCATCTGCTCGGAAACGATGACGAACATGTTCGAGTGACCTATCAGAACTCCAACCACCCAGTTAACTTTGTCCGAAGGTATCGTCCACCGGGATTCACCGACGACATGGCATACGAGAATATTTACTTTATCAATCCTTCAAAGAATGCGGAGATTGCCTTCCCTGATGACGCGATTGAATACAAGATCGTAGAATGTGCCGTCGACCCCTCTGTTTACGGTAGTGTTACGATCAACGGCGCAGAGGTTCCCGAAGATAGGATCGAGCTCAGAGGCAATCTGAAAAGCTATCAATCTGAATCAGGTTCAGCTTCGGAGCGGCCGAGCATCTCCTTTGACAACCATGTCAACAATAATGTGATCAAGGATCTCATGGTTACGAAAAAGCTCCTTGACGAGAATGATCATGAAGTCACAGACGATCCCGCCACCTTCAATTTCAGGCTGTCGATCTCATCGGTACAGGTTCCGGCAGATCAGATCCCACTTGCGAACATGTACAACTACCTTGTGCTTTCACCGGATAAGAAGATCTGTCGATATGATCCAGAAACACAAGGCTTTGAGGAAACAGCGATCAGTTATTCCCGCCCGAACTATAAAGCCATACAAAACGGTGAGATTTCCGGCGTCAACGTGGATGACGTTACCTTCAAAACCTCAGGCTTCGGCTCGATCTCAGGCATCCCGGCGGGCTACACGATCTGTGTTCCCGGTCTGCCGGTCGGCTCTGTCTTCAAGGTAACGGAGGAGCCGAAGACCGGTTACGGTCTGATGGGCTATGAACGCGTCATGGGTTCCAAAACACATGAGGATGGCCATGAGGAGGAGATCCCCTCTTATCTCCAGTATGACGACAATCCGTTGAATATCGGTAAGGTCATTGCCGATGAGAATCCGCAGATGGAGGTCCATAACCGCAAGGGCTACGGCATTACGGCGAAGAAGGTATGGAGCGATCTGAGTATTACCACCGGACACAGCTCAATCTATACGGCGGTGTATGTGGACGACGCGCTGCTCGAAGGCTCCGTGAAACAGATCAAATCTCCCTCGACCTCAGCCAATTATTTCTGGACAAGGCTGCAGCCGAACGCAGACGGCAGTGAACGAACCGCTCTGGACGGCTATGTGATCAGGGAGGTCACCATCAGCAATCAGAACCCCACGGTGTCCGATGACGGCACGGTCACCGACGCCGGTACGGTAACGCCGCTCGCGTCAGGCGGCAGAGTCAATGTGGTCGCGACGCGGATCGACGCCGTCACACCACAGGGAGAGGATAATGACCGGGCATATGACTATATCGTTTCCTATGATCAGAACGATATTTCGAATACCTCGCGCGAGGATACCATCAACAATATCCGTGAGGGCGGTATCGCGATCCGACTCTTCAAGTGGGATACCGATATCCCGCTGCGGAACGGTCAGTTCACCCTGACCGACAGCTCCGGCAATACGGTGGGCACCTATTACTCCGACGCGGACGGCATGGTAACCGTTCTGTATGACTTTGAAAAGAATCAGACCTACACGCTGACCGAAACCGCGGCGCCGAGAGGCTATGTCGGGTTGCAGAAGAACCTTTGCTTTAAGGTGAACAACGACGGCTCCGTTTCACTGTTCTATGAGGACGGAACGGAGTGGGGTACCAAGGACAGCGCCGATCTGAAATGGGCGAACGGTAAACCAGGCAGCAACGGTCTGAGCGCGTATGTTGACGTCTACAATAAGCAGTTCAATTTCAAAGTCGCCAAGATGGACAGTGAAGACAGCGCCATGATGCTGGATAACGCGCATTTCGCGCTTTATAAGCAGACGAATACCACCATCGGCGGCTATGAGAAGAACCGCGATCCCATGACAGGCTTTGAGGACATGGTCACCGTC
This sequence comes from uncultured Clostridia bacterium, assembly GCA_946406145.1. Taxonomy (GTDB): domain Bacteria; phylum Bacillota; class Clostridia; order Oscillospirales; family Acutalibacteraceae; genus Ruminococcoides. Next base: position 6,850 of record CAMJJL010000015.1, read on the forward strand.
AACGGTGAGCTGTACATCTGCGGCGGAGACAGCGGCAGAACCATCAATCCCGGCAGCAGAGGCTCCGTCTATTTCCTGACGGAAACCCAGGCGCCGCTGACCTATACAAAGCTCGAGGATGACATCATCTTCCGTATCTCACCGCTCGGCAAACCTGAATTGATCAGCGACTCCTATCACGGTCAGCTGGACGAGACCGAGGACAGCTTTATCTATACGCTCAGCGTACCGAACGAAAAGAAAAACGAAAACAAGATCCTCACTGTCCGAAAGGTCGTATCGGGCAACGCGGCTGACACCGATCTGGAATTTGCCTTTACGCTGACGGTGGAAGGCGCCGGATCGACCGACACGTATGAGTGGTTGAAAAACGGCGTTGCGCAGAGCGAGGGTCTCCACTCCGGCGACACGTTCTATCTCAAGCATAATGAAACGGCGGAGTTTGCCGTACCGCAGGACGCGTCCGTCACGGTGAGCGAGCAGAGCGGCAATTATACGGCGTCGTTCAAGCTCGACGATGCTCCGTCACAGGAAACCAATTCTCTGACCTTTCTCATGGTGGATGATACGACGCTCTTAGTGTCAAATACGTTTGGACAAATCATACCGACCGGCGTGTTTGATAATACGCTGATCTGGTTGGAGTTCCTACTATTAACGTCAGGCGCCAGCATCCTTTTCCTGCGGTTCCGAAAGAAACATTACCGCTCTTTGTTTCGCCGACCGTAACCTAAAATAATACACATTTTACTTCGAACGTCGGAGATAGGCATAACGCCTTCTCCGACGTTTTCATGTGCCGAAAGAGTTCTTTCATAAGCACCTTCCGGATTAACGAAAGCGTCAAATGAAAATAATCAGCAACAAACAAAAAGCGCAGCAGTCTTTTGAACTACTACGCTTTCATTACTAAGTCCAACTTTCGGGGGTCGCATCAAATGAATGCAACAGCCCCTTTTGTTATTCTGTTAAGTCATTTCCGCTGTTTCTTTCAGTTCGTGTACCTCTTCCCGATCCTTGACGACGCGCTTGTTTTTCCACGCGCCGCTCTTCCAGCGGATGATCATCACAGCGCCAGCGGTGGAGAGGATCTGGAACACGATGGTCACGATCGACACGGTCTGATTGGCAGTATTGACGGACGACGCCGCAAGATCATCATAATTGCTGAGGATGTATACGTCGATAAATCCGAGCAGCATAAACATGGCGGTTTCGATAAAGATCGGCCATGCTAAATGGAAGAGCTTTCGATTTTTCATAGTCACCTGATCACAAATTTTAGGATTTTGATACTTGCATTATATGCTTTTACATAGTATAATACAAGCAGAATACACGCATTTTTTTGACACAAAACGATTATGAGGTGCAGAATGTCGGCATATCAGGAAACAAAAGTCCACGGAACGCATGATTTCCCCTTTGCTGTCTATCGGGGTCTCGTTCCCGAGTGGCTCAGCGACTTCCCTCTCCACTGGCACGAGGAGATGGAGATCATCTACGTGGAAAAGGGCTGTGTCAGTATTTCGATCAGGAATTCGGAATACCTCGTCCGCGACGGAGAATTCGTGCTGATCCATCCGCAGACGATCCACTCGATCCGTCAGCATGAAGAGGATCACGGCTTTTATCACAATATCCTCTTCCGCTTTTCGATGCTCGAGAGCGGCATAGACGATCTGTGCCGCAAGAAGTATCTGGAGCCGATCTACCAGCGTCAGCTGTTGATGCCCGAGTATATCGATCTTGCGCATCCGCTGAGCGCGAAGATCTCCCCAACGATCCGCCGACTGCTGACCTATCAAAAGGACAGGCAGTTCGGGGATGAGATGCTGATCAAAGCGAAGCTCATCGAGATTTTGTACCATATCATCGCGTACTGTGAGGTTTCGGACAAGGAACGCGCGTATGAGGATATCGTATTCGACAAGCTTAAGCTTTCGCTGAATTATGTGGAGGAAAACTACGCCGAGAATATCACCGCCGAAACAGTGGCGGCTGTCAGTAATTACTCCGTCAGCCATTTTTCCAAGCTGTTCAAGCAGATGACGGGCATATCCCTGACGCAGTATCTGAAAAACTATCGTCTGGAGATCGCCGCCAACCGATTGCGGAATGAACCGGCAAAGATCTCTGAGATTGCGTTATCCTGCGGCTTCTCCAACCTGTCATACTTCTCCAGAGCCTTTTATCAAAAGTATCATATGACTCCCACGGAGTACAGGAGTACGCCGGAGCTGTAGGCATTTCATACTTTTTGAATAAGCGGATTGTGTTAATAAAAAAGTCAGTTTATGTTAGATAGAAATTCTGAATAATTATATAATGGTAACATAAATATTTTAAAGCAGGAGGTTTTATGATGAAAAAGCCCATAGCCATTTTTTTAGCGTTTTTGATGATCCTGAGCGCTGTTCCTTTTGCGACCGCTTTTGTCGCGGAAGAAAAGGGCGCTCCGTCGGATTATGCGACTGAGGCGGCGCTGTATGTGCATGCCGTCAGTAATTCTGCCGACAGCGAAGCATGGCAGGCATGGCAGAGCGTGCATGATGAGGATTTTGAAGTAGCAAAGCCCTATGAAAAATACTTCTTCCTCCCCTCTTCCGCCGCCAAAAACACCATTGATGTGTATAACGGCTTTGATGCGGCAGTTACCCTCAACGGTGTGTCTATCGCTTCTCACACTACCGAGAGCGTTGCGTATACCGCCGACGCCGCTTACGCCGTTACAGCAGGCGGCAACAGCTACACCCTGAAGATCATGAACTCCAATGCCGAGGGCGCGATCTACATCAACAATCCCGATGCGGACGGCAACGGTACCGATCTGATGTCTTATCTGAATGAAACGAAGGAGAACAGCGCCAAGGCAACAGGCGCCATCGTGACCCCGGACGGCAGTATCGACAACACCGCCGTCAAGAAGATCAAGGGCAGAGGCAACACCTCCTGGGACAAGCCCAAGAAGGGTTATAACATCACCTATGATAAAAAGGTCGGTATCGCCGGCATGGAAAAGAACAAAAAGTATTCCATCCTGCCCAACTATCAGGATGATTCCCTGTCGCGCAACCGCATCCTGTATGATCTTTCCGACGCGGTAGGGCTCCCCTATGCGTCTGATTCACGCTATGTTGACTTCTATGTCAACGGCTATTACTGGGGCTCCTACCTGATGTGCGAGAAGGTCGAGCCGGGCAGTCTGGTTCCCGAAGTGACCGACGACGGCTACCTCAACGAGGACGGCACCATCAAGGAGGACTTCCCCTTCATCGCAGAGGTTGACGCGAGCGCGACCGACGGCGATTACTATGTGACCGCCAACAACATGAAGATCACCATCAAGGCGCCCGAGATCGATCCCGGTCAGCCCGGCTATGAAGAGGTCAAGGACTATGTTAAGAGCAAGTTCAGCGCCTTCTATACCGCTACCGCGCCGAACGGAGACCTCTCTGCCGTCGCGGACGTCAACTCCGTCGCAAAGCTCTATCTGATCAACGAACTGGGCAAGAACTGGGACAGCGGTGTTTCCAGCACCTTCTTCACCTATCGTCAGGATGAGAACGGCAACTACAAATTCTACGGCTCGCCCGTATGGGATTATGATAATTCGCTGGGTAACGCAACAGGCGTAAAATGGGATCTGAGAAACATCGGTGTGACCGATTATGAGGAATACACCGGTTGGTGGTGCCAGCACAAAGGTAAGTCAAACGCATCCGCGAAGCGTTCCAATAACATCATCGCGAGAATCTCTCAGAACACCGACGTCAAGGCGGTTCTGCCGAAGATATGGTTCGAGAGATTCATGCCCGCGCTGGCGCATTTCACCGGTACAAAAACCGACAATGAGATCAACAGCGATTTCTACACCAAAGAAGCGTACTACAGCCTGATCAAGGATTCTGCCGCGATGAACTATGAGAGCGGCTGGCTGCTTAACACCGGCAGTTGGATCGCGGATCACTCGAGCCAGAAGGTCGCGCACTACGACAGCGCCACACAGAAGATGGTAGTCGATTCGCAGACAACGAGCTACGCGCAGGATTTTGAGGGCATGTACAACTACGCTTCCGACTGGATGCTCAGCCGTGCCGCATGGCTCTCTGAACAGTTCGCTCCGGACTACACCCCTTCTCCCCTGCTCGGCGACGCAAATCTGGACGGTATTATTACCGTCACTGACGCAACCGCGATCCAGCGTGAAATCGTCCAGCTCATCTCCTTTACCGATACGGCAAAGATTTGTGCCGATGTAGATAAGGACGGTAATGTTACCATCATCGACGCCGCCTTCTTACAGCGTTATTTAGTGGGAATCAGCAGCATACCGAAGGGTATCGGAAAGCCTATTGACTAAACGATTCCGTCAATCATATTGAAACAAAGCCGTTATCGGAAAGCAGCAGTGATTCCGATAACGGCTTTTTGATGCCGTGATTTTTCTGTTTTTTTCGAATATTATAGATTTTACGAAAAAACTGTGTTATAATAAGGAGCACTTTTAAATCAGGGAGCATGATATGCACAAGGAAAGCATTGGTAATACTCTTAGTGAACAAAAACTGAATTTCGGATCGTTCAGCTATTTCAGAAATGCGATCTACGGCTTTGCGGCATTATGGATCGTGATTTTTCACGGAGAGATCCTTGGCAACATCCGCGCTGAGTTTGACCCTTCCATCCAAATGATCACGGATACGATCGATATGGGCAACATCGGCGTCGATATATTTGTCTTTTTATCGGGCATCGGTCTTTACTTTTCCTTTTCCAAAAAGCCTAAGCTCGGCGCCTTCTACTACAAACGGATCGTCAGGGTCTATCTCCCCTATCTGATCATGACGCTGCCCTACATCATCTACTACTATGTTGTGGGAGAGATCGATCTTTCGCTGATGATCAGAACGATCCTCACGCTGAATACATGGACGGGTGAGGTCGACCTGATCGATTTTTGGTACGTGTCTGCGATACTGGTGTTCTACCTACTCTATCCGCTGATCTTTTGGTTCATTTTCCGTGAAAAAAAGACAGGCAAAACATCTCAGAAAAAGGCAGAGTTCCTGCGGATGATCATCCTCGTTGTGATCGTATTCGCGGCATCCGTCACCATCTACTATACGTCAGCTGAAATCTACAACATTTACAGCCGTATGCTGTCGCGCTTCGCCGCGTTCATCGTCGGCGCTTATGTCGGTAAACTGGTCAAAGAGAAAAAGCCGTTCCATGAGGGATTTTTGATCGCCTCGATCATCATCCTCGCAGGCGCCTATCCGTTGTACGAGTGTGACATCCTGCCGGGCGTTTGGGCACGCTTTTACGGTTCTCTGACAGGCATCGCGCTGGTGTTCCTGCTGTCGCAGTTTTTTATCCTCGCGTCAGAATGGAAAATCGATCGCTTCTTTGCGTTCTTCGGCACGTTCTCACTGGAGATCTATGTGCTATCCATCATCGCAAGAAAGATCTATTACTACACCCCGTGGTATACCGACGGCTATGCGTTCCTGCACTATATGATCGTGATGGTGTTCGCCATCTTCATCGCATGGGTGGTCAGCAAAATCGAACAGCCGATCTTCAGGCTGTTGTTAAAACCAAAGAAGAAATGATGACAGATAGCGGTACCGTTAAAAGGGTATCGCTATTTTTCTTATTCAGAAGAATAACATATTATGACGCCGCGCATATCATGTTGCTTTTAGTCATATATTGTGATATAATAAAAGGTAATACGTAATACAAAAGGATAAGGAGATAAGGAAATAATGATAACAAAGAGATCGCTCTCTCTGTTGACGATACTGTTGATCGTGGCAGCATCAATGACCATATTACCGTTGTCAGCGTCTGCTCAAGCTGTTGACAGTGTTGAGCAAGCTGTAACCGGGACATCAGAGAATCAAACAGTTCCTGTCGCGGCGAATAAAGATGTAGATCCCGAATCACAACCTTCCCTCGCAGGAACCTCGCAAAACAACTATCCCGTCATCACCGACATTCAAAATATCGACTCGGGCACACAGCTGACATGGGATACCTACAAGCAAAACCGTACTTACCGTGTCTATTATCGCAAGGCGTCATCCTACACCGGCACATGGGATGAAAAGTACGGCGCAGGCGGATGGACGCGTCTGGCAACTGTCAGGGGCAACAGCTATCTGCATACAGGGATCTCCGACGCGGAGATCGGCATCTACACGATCCGTTGTGTAGACGATCACGGTAATTTTACTTCTGAATTCAATCCGAAGGGCTGGGAGAACTGTTACTACGCCGTACCCGCGTTTTCTTCGATGCGTTTTGATGAAAGCGGCGTTCACCTCACATGGAAGCCCGCATGGAAAAAGCACGGCGTATGGAACGGAGAAAACTACCGCGTTTATCGCAAAACCGCCGACACAAGCTGGACGCGTCTGGAACAGACCTCCGGGGATCATTACAATGATACAACCGCTGAGATCGGCGTGACCTATTATTACACCTTGCGCTTGATCGACTCCGAAAGCTCCCGTTTTCTCAGCGATTATCAAAGCAGCAAGGCGATCAGCTTCGATTTGTATCCGTATGTGAACAGTATCAAAAACACAGGCAGCGGCGCTCAGCTGAGCTGGTATCGATACAACGGCGCAAAAGCCTACCGCGTCTACTATCGCACCTCCAACGGCTGGAATCGTCTGGCAAAGGTGAGCGGCACCTCATACACCGATACATCCGTCAAGAACGAATCGAACCGCGTCTATACCATCCGTGCGGTGGACGCTCGTGATAACTTTATCAGCGATTTCTACCACACCGGTTGGAGCAACACCTATTACACGCCTCCGGTCATCAAAACTTTGAGCAATACGACAAAGGGCGTCAAGGTGACCTGGAACCGCGCAAAAGGCGCGCAAGCCTATTGCGTCTATCGCAAAACAAATAACGGATGGCTCCGTCTTTCTAAGACCACCGAATCCGAATATACGGATACCACTGCCGACTCCGGCAACACCTACACCTATACCCTGCGCATGATCACCGCAAACGGTAACGACTTCATGAGCGATCATACGGGCGGCAAATCCATCTTCTATGTCGCCGCTCCCACCATTACTGCTGTTGAAAACCTGTCCGACAGCGTGAAGATCACCTGGAAGCCGATCAAGGGCGCGAACTTTTATCGCATCTACTATCGGAGCGGTAACGGCTGGACCCGTCTCGCGTCCAAGTATCTCACCGAATATACCGACACCTCTGTCAAGGACGGAGAAACACGGGAGTACACGATCAGATGTCTGGATAAAAACGAGAACTTTGTCAGCGATTTCGACCACGTCGGATATCGCAACACGTTCCACAAGCCGCCTGTCATCGATACGATCCGCGGCTCGGGCGACGGTATCACCCTCACATGGAAAAGAGCCAAGGGCGCCGAGGATTACCGTGTTTATCGCAAGACCGTCGGCTCATCGTGGAAGCTCCTCACACAGACGGACAAAAGCAGTTTTACCGATACTTCTTATGAGAAGGGCGTCCTCTGTTACTACACCCTGCGGATGATCAGCTCCGACAGCAGTCGATTTATGAGCGATCATAACGGAGGACGATCGATCCTGTGGTGTGCTACGCCGCGGTTTTCATCCATCACAAACGGTGAGGACGGAACGATCCTGAGCTGGGAGCCTGTCAACGGCGCGTATGAATACCGCGTTTATTACCGAAGCAATAACGAATGGAGCCGAATGACGTCCACGAAGGGCACCACATATACCGACAGCAAAGTCATCAACGCGCAAACAAAAACATACACGATTCGCTGTATTGACAAAAACGGCGCGTTTATCTCTGATTATGATACGGTCGGTACGGTTCATACCTACTATCGTCCCATCGTGATCAACGCAGTCACCTACCGCGATCACACCAACACGATCACATGGAAAAAAAGCTCCGACGCCTCGTCCTACAGCGTGTACCGTAAAGCGTTAGGCGAGAGCGATTGGACGATGATCGCCGACAGGATCACAAGCGGTTCCTATACCGATGAGAATATTGCGGAAAACGCGGTCTATGCCTACACACTGCGGATCAAGAACAGGGACGGCACCGTTATCGACGCTGAATACGGGAAGGATATATACTATCAAAACGGTGCTCCTGCCAACGGCGCCTTCTCTGCCGGCGGTATCGATTATCGTCTGGATGAGGGCGCTCTTGCCAACGGCTATTACTTTGACCGAGATGTTGCCTACTACTATCAAAACGGTATTCGTTTTGAGCAGGATTGGTTCAAGCAGGGCGCTTATCAAACATCCTGCAACCGTGCTCAGTGGCTCTATGAGCTGATGTCGACGCTCAATGAAGCACCCGACGCCGACCGCGAAAACGCCAAGGCGATATTTGACGCGGCGGTACAATACGGAATCATCGACAGCTATACCGAGCAGGACGCCACCCTTTCTGTCGACCGTCGCTATGCTGCCAACACCATCTTTAACGCGCTGGGCTATACCGAGCACAGCGTCGGCAACATCAGTGATATCGGTACAGATGACGCTGCTCTGTCCACCCTCGCCTATTACGGTTACTTCACCCTTGACGATGATGATCGCATTTACCCGACGTCGACCGTCACAGCGGTCGAATTTGACGCGTTGCTGTCACAGATCAGGCTCTATCAACAGCTCAGGGGTAAAACCATCCTCTCGTTCGGCGACAGTATCATGCACGGCTCCGGCAATGATTCGATCCCTATCTCACAGCAAATGGCGGAAAAATACGGTATGACCGCTTATGACTACTCTGTCGGGGGCGCGACAATGGGAAAATACAGCGGCAGAAGTCATATTCCCGATCAGGTGCGCAAAGCGGCGGAATATCACTATCAGCCCGATTTCATCCTGATAAACGGCGGCACCAATGATATGTTCCGCGGTATTCAGCTGGGCGGTATCCAAAGCGGCTATGACATGTCGCAGGCGTCCGAAAGCACCTATTCCGACGGCTTTGAAAAAGCGCTGTGGCTGATCCGAAGCCTCTGGGAGGATGTCCCTGTGGTCTTTATCCGCGCCCATAACACGAACCTCAGCAACGATTCCACAGAGCGCACATTTGGAGAAAGAGCGCTCGAGATTGCCGATAAGTGGCACTGCGGCAGCGCAGATATCTACGACGGCACCACGATGAATGGTGAGGATCAGGAGATGGCTGACCGCTATACCTACCCCAATCCCAGCCATAACTACAAGCATGATTCGATCCACCCCAACGCCCTCGGATACGCTACCTTCTATATTCCGATGATCGAGCAGGTAATGGCGAAGGCAGTGAACAATCAGTAGGTTATTTCCGATTCATTCTTTTTTCCGGTCGAACCGGAGGATTATTATCACGCTTTAAAGGCATCAAAAAAGCCATGCTCCGACTTGCGCCGGAACATGGCTTTTTTACTTATCATCATCCAACTTCCCGTTCATTTTCAGAACAGCTCATAGGTATTCTCGTTAGATGTTATTTGAATAAAGCGATCAGCAGGCAGATCACTTTTCTTCGGGTTTGTCCGCTTCGGCAGCGGTATCGGTCACTTTGATCGGAGCCGGCTCTTCATCCGCCTTTTCTGTTCCCACAAGCTCAGGATGAACCTCTGCCCAGTTGAACAGCTTATCATTCGGCTTCGACGCGCCGCAGCCGCAGGTACCGACATAATTCTGATTGATCTTGCCGCAGCTCGGGCACTTCCACTCGTTTTCACCGGGCTCGATCTCAGGCTCGGCAGGCTGCTTCTCGACTTTTTCTTTTTTCTGTTCCGGAGCCTGTTCCTCAACGGGTTCCTCTTTCTTCAATAGCTCGGGATGCACTTCCGCCCAGTTGAACAGCTTATCGTTCGGCTTAGTCGCGCCGCAGCCGCAGGTGCCGACATAATTCAGATTGATCTTGCCGCAGTCCGGGCACTTCCACTCGTTCTCATCCGGCTCGCGCTCAGGCTCGGCAGGCTTCTTCTCAACCTCTTCCGGCGCGGGAACCGGCTCCTCAACGGGTTCTTCTTTTACCACAAGCTCGGGATGCACCTCCGCCCAGTTGAACAGCTTATCGTTCGGCTTAGTCGCGCCGCAGCCGCAGGTGCCGACATAATTCAGATTGATCTTGCCGCAGTTCGGGCACTTCCACTCGTGCTCATCCGGCTCACGCTCAGGCTCAGTGGGCTTCTCGACTTTTTCTTCTTCCGGCGCGGGAGCCTTTTCTTCGACCGGCTCCTCTTTGACGACCAGTTCGGGATGCACCTCCGCCCAGCTGAACAGCTTATCGTTCGGCTTTGCCGCTCCGCAACCGCAGGTGCCGACATAATTCTGGTTGATCTTGCCGCAGCTCGGACACTTCCACTCGTGCTCACCGGGCTCGGGCTCGGGCTCCGGCTCGACGTCCTTTGCTTTTACGGGCGCCGCTTCGGAGGATTTCGACTTGAACAAGGAGCGCTTTTCTTCCTTGACCTTCACAAAGCTGAATGTCGCGGAACCGTCCGCCGCACTGAGCGTCATCGTATCTCCGCTCAACTCACAGCGAAAAAGAGAGGGCGTCATGGTGGCGGAATCCAGCTTCATCATGCCGTTTTCAAACACCTGATAAAAGATAAAATCCAGATCGTCCTTGCCCAGCATAGAAGCAGGGATCGTACAGGAGCCGTCTTTAAAAAATTGCGCGACAGCCTGTACAGCGTTATCCTCGGTTGCCTCAACAGGCTCCGCAGGGTACCATTTTCCGACAAAAGAATTGACGTCAGCCATAATTCATACTTCCTTTTTGATATGTTTCATACTTTTTTTGAACTGTTATCACGCTAACGGTTTTATTATATTATAAAACGACAATTTGTGTCAATCCTTTTTATGCGATTATGCAAATATCAGATCAAATCATTTTCGGGACAACAGATATCCTTCCTGTATCGCCGCGAAAGTCGCTGTCGCGCTGACAAACGCTCCGCTGTATCTCAAATCGATCAATGAGAATGTCAGCGGAAGCACAAAAAGCAATAATCCCGTCACCTTATTCATTACGGTGTGGCAGGCTGCTATTTCCTTTCGCGCGGCATATCCGCAAATCATGTTGATCACTTTGATCACGGCGATCGCAATCATCCAGATGATCAGCCATATCGGAATGTGGATCACCGGAATCAGTTTGATCAGACACACAACGACAAAGACAAAATCAGCCGCCGAATCGAGTTTCGATCCAAACGCGCTGACAGTGCCTGTCTGCCGCGCGACAGCTCCATCGATCATGTCGCTGACCCCGGCGGTGATGTACAAGACATAAAACGCCGGTGAAAACACGGGACAGAACAGCAATATGATACTGCAAACGATCCGGATAACGGTTATGAAATCAGCCATATTATACCGGCGTACCTACTTCGATCAGATTACCGTCAGGATCGTAGAAGCGTATGACCTTCTGTCCCCAGCTGTGGGTCATCAGCCGATTCACATATTTCACATCCGGGTAATACCGCTCCAGTTTCTCTATAAATCCCTCAATATCCGATTCCTCAAAATAGAGCTCACAGGAATTGTTCTCCGGAACGATCTCTTTTCCGAGGAACTCTTTCCAGTATTTCTCCTCCTGCAGGACAAGCCCTTCTGTGAGGATCATATTGCCGTCATTATCGAGGATCAGCTCCAGTCCGAACAGATCGTGATAAAACTGACGCGATCTTTCAATGTCTTTCACAACGATCAATACATTTTTCAGCTTCATCTTGAATCATCCTTCCCAACAAAAGCCCTATCGATTCAATCCGACACGAGATATCGACACTACCGATTCGCAATGGGTCGCGGCAATGAAAATGATGTCATCCACATCAATGCCGTTCAAGAAGTAATATCACCTCTGTTTAGCAGTTCAAGAAGTAATGTCATCTACCCTTGCCGGTTCAAGGGAAAATGTCAACCGGGAATATGTCATTATTATAGCAATATCAAAAGTGTTTGTCTACAAAAATCAGGCGATTAGACATGCGTGTCTGACCGCCTGAAAAGTATTGTTATGCAATTGGTTCTCCGATTGCATACGGCACCGTCATATGCGCAAGTGAACGCTGGATAAAGGTCACGTCAAGCGCAGTAACATCACCATCACCATCAACATCAGCAACTGTTTCATTATAGCTTTCCGGCATTGTCATATGCGCAAGAGAACGCTGGATGAAGGTCACATCGAGTGAGGTAACCTCACTATCGCCATCTGCATCGCCGAGGAGATTATTTACAATTGTTGGTGATTCCGTGGGTAGAGTAGTCGGAGACTCTGTCGGCGAAGTGGTTGGTTCTAAACATTCTCTAATAACTGTTCTTTCTCTTGCAATTATTGATGTCCCATCTGTATATTCAACAACTATAGCAATCGTGTTTTCTCCAACAGAGAGTTCATTTGTAAATATTTCCCTTCTGAATGCAGTAGCAAAAGGAACATCTTCACGCTTATACAATCCTGCTTCCTTATATTTTTCTCCGTTGATTAAACATTTAACACTTTTTATCTCTTTATTTGCTACTGCCCAGCCTTGAACAAGGAATTTTTCAGAAGAAATAACTTCGTTGTTTATTGGATTGTCAACTGCCACTTCATAATCTTTGACAAAGTTGCGAATAACAGGTACAGCACCAGTTCCATCCTTATAATTCACACATAACGCAAAGCTATTATCTCCGTATGCTAAATAGTCAGAAGAAAACTCACGCCTGAATGCAGTTGCATATGGCACATCTTCTCTATTATACAAACCAAGATTATAGTACGCTCCATTGTTAATTCTTACTGTAATAGACTCTATCTCTTTATCTGCATCAACCCATCCTTGGAATAGAAATGTATCTTCATCAATATGCTGACCTTCAACAGGGCAATCAACTGCGGCTATTATTGTTGGCCGAGTCCTGTTTATGGTTCTTACACCCGCAACAACGCCTGTACCATCTGTAAAATTGACACATACTGATATTTTGTTGTTGCCTACATTTAGCTTAGAGGTAGATATATCGGCTCTAAAAGCTGTTGCATTTGGAACATCAGGTCTTGTGTATAGATTTGATGTTACATATTTTTCTCCATCATTTATACTACAAGTTATGCTTGCTATTTCTTTATTTGCCTGAACCCAACCTTGGAAAAGAAAAGTTCTGTCGGTTATTTCTTGATTATCGGTTGGATAATCGTATCCAAATGAAGCAATTTCTCCCTCGATATCTATTGTTTTCATTCCTAATTCTGTATATTGTCCTTCACCCACATTTATCGCATACAAATATACATTTTGACGACCTGTTGGACTTACATCAATATACGAATCAAATCCATGACGGCAGTTTCCGATATTAATATCTGTTCTGTAAACATCAGCCTTAATTACATAACAAGGAGCTCCAGAACCAGCAGGACCGCCAACATAAACATGAATATCCAATGAAGCATTAGGGTCATCTAAATCATATGCCCAACCAGTTACCCTAATTCTTTTCATACCGCCTGTTATTATTGAATCCCATGCACCGATAGGATCGTGATTAGGTTCTTCATTATATCTCAGCACACCGTCCCATGGATAATTGTAATATCCTGCGACAGATATTTCTCCGCCATCTTGATCGCCTACTTGTTCGCCTAAACTATAATGCCCATGTCTATGATATTTACCATCCGTATTTGAATGAGAACACCATTGTGACATATAGCCACGATGGGCTCCAACGTTTTGACCATTGCCTATATATATTTCTGTATGACTTGATTCGTTAAGTAGAATATCGCCACGAATAAGTGAATTCGGATTACTTAGATCTATTTGACTTGCCGGAATCCAAGTAAAACCTTCTTTTGAAAAAATACTTCTCATATTAACAGTAGTAGTTGCTCCGCTTAACGATAGACCTGATTCTCTAAAGGCAGAAATTACTAACGAGGAACAATCATAGTCCGGCCCCCATCTTCCATCCCAGCTATATCCATGTGAGTCATCATTAGCAATACTAACTGCCCAAGAAATAGCAGATTCTATTACGCTTCCCGCGCTTACCGTTACAGAAGCAACGGGAATCATGAGTACTATCATAGCAACAACTAATAGTATAGACAAACCTTTTTTATACATTTGACAACCTCCAATAAAAAATGCGTAACTCCTACAAACAGAGCTACGCATGAAAAATGCTTAGCTCTTATTGCTGCGAAACAAAAGTTCAAGTACTCTAAAGACATACATGAAAGTGAGCCTGCATTTTTACCGAAATAAAAATACATGCATGTCATTAGAGAAAAATGTTAACTTTCGTTTCGCACTTTCATTTTATCATAGCATCAAATTCAATGCAATAGATTCGACAAAAAAATGACATCATTTTCGTTGCTACAACTATACCCCTGACATCATAAATCGAACACAACCCTAACCCTGTTATCATATTTCTAACACAACCTCCCGTCACACTTTACTATACGAAAGCACAAAAAGAGGCTTCCAAAAACAGGCGATTTTTACACCTGAAAAATGGAAGCCTCATAAAATGTGGCTATATCAGTTGTTTTCTGTGTTTTTGCGTGACATCATAACTACTGCCTCGACATGCGAAGTTCGAGGGAACATGTCCACGGGTGTTATTTCTTTTACGGAATAATTCTGCTCAGTGAACAGCTGGAGATCACGCGCCATGGTGGCAGGGTCACAGCTGACATAGACGACTCTTTCGGGCGACAACTGCACGATGGTGTCGATCAGCTCCGGAGTCAGACCCTTGCGCGGCGGATCGACGACGATCACATCGGGACGGATACCCTTTTTGCGAAATTCTTCCGTCGCCTGTGACGCGTCACCGCAGAAGAAGCGCGCGTTACTGACGCCGTTTTGCAGCGCGTTGCGCTTGGCGTTTTCGATCGCTTCGGGAATGATCTCCACCCCGATCAGCTCGCTGCATTGCTCCGCCATGCTCAGCCCGATCGTACCGGCGCCGCAGTAAAGATCGATCAATGTTTCCTTGCCGCTCAGCCGCGCGTATTCCTTCGCTTTGGCATACAACGTTTCTGCCTGTGATCGGTTGATTTGATAAAACGCCTCGGGCGCGATCTCAAAGCACAGTCCGCACAGTGTATCAGTAATGATGCCGTCGCCGAAAACCGTATATGAATGCTTGCCGAGGATGACGTTGGTATCCTCGGCATTGACGTTGAGGATAATGCTTTTGATTTGTTTATATTTTTCTGTAAGAGAATAAAAAAGCGACGCGTCACCATCAAAATGTCTGCTGCCTGCCACGATACAAAGCATCACGTCGCCGGTCGTTTCTGCATAGCGCAGATAGAGATGACGGATGCCGCGCCGATTCTGCGGCGTGTAAATCAGCGAGGAACGATGGCGCAGGAACGCGTACACATCCTCGATGATGTCATTGAAGATCGGCGGTGAAAGCTGACAGCGCAGACAGTGCATGATGTGGTGGCTGTGGCGGGCGTAGTAGCCCATCACCACCTCGCCGTTGCGGTCGAGCCCGACCGGGATCATCGCCTTGTTGCGGTAGCCGTCAATATTCTTTGAAGGAATAATATCCCGGACAAGCTGAGCTTCCTGCTTGCCGATCCGCGTCACGGCGTCGATCACTTTCTGCCGTTTAGCGCGACATTCCGCCTTATAGGAAATGTGCCGATAGACACAGCCGCCGCAGGAGAACGATACGGGACAATCGGTATCAATACGATCGGGGGAAGGAGTGACGATTTCCTCTACACGTGCGAATCCGACATTCTTCTTCACCTTGAGCACCTTGGCGCGGATGGTATCGCCGACAGCGGTATTGGGAACAAAAAAGACCATCTCCCCTGCCCTGCCGACGCCGTCGCCGTCAGAGGTCAGCGAGGTAATATTCAGTTCAATCATTTGGTTCTTTTGATACATCATAATTCTAAAATCGCAAAATAATACTTTGTTTTGTCTTTTCGGCGTTCATTATTTGTATTATACAATAGTCAAATTAGTTATTTTTCTAATACTGAAATATAATTTACTATTTGTTTTCACTATTGCACTTTTATGGCGAAAGTGGTATGATATACAGAACAGGACATGCTGACTTACATAAAATAATCATGATCATACATAATACTATCGATATATAAGGGGCAATTACCATGAACAAAGATCATCTTTTAGATAATATCAAACGCATCCACTTCATCGGCATCGGCGGCTCGGGCATGTGTCCACTGGCAGAGATTTTGCACAGCGAGGGTTTCATCCTCTCAGGCTCCGACTGCAACGAGGGCGAGACCCTCGACCGCATCCGCAGCTACGGTATCCCCGTACACATGGGTCATAAGGCGGAGAATATCGAGGGCGCCGAGCTGATCGTATACACTGCCGCTGTCAAGAAGGATAACCCCGAGCTGGTTGCCGCAGAACAGAAGGGCATCCCTGCCATCGAGCGCAGTGTGATGCTCGGCATCGTGACACGCCGCTATAACCGCTCGATCGCGATTGCCGGCACGCACGGCAAAACCTCCACCACCGCGATGCTCAGTCAGCTATTGATCGGCGCAGGCTTTGATCCCTCCGCGATCATCGGCGGTAAGCTCCCCTACCTCGGCGGTAACAGCTATGTCGGTCAGAGCGACATCATCGTTTGCGAGGCGTGCGAGTATGTTGACACCTTCCTCGAGCTGACGCCGTACATCTCCGTGATCACCAATATCGACGCGGATCATCTCGACTACTTCAAAACGCTCGACAACATCAAAAAGAGCTTCAACAAGTTCTGTCACCTGACCACGGGTCTGATCGTCTACAACGGCGACGACGAAAATATCCTTGACGCGATCGAGGACGTTGAGCTTCCGATGATCACCTTCGGTTTCAGAAAGACCAACGACTATTACGCCGCGAATCTGCGCGACGTCAAGGGCGCTTACAAAACCTTTGACCTGATGCACAAGGGCGAAAAGCTCTGTGAGATCGACCTGATGGTTCCCGGCAGACACAATATCTACAACGCGCTTGCCGCGGCGGCTACCGCGCATTATCTGGGCGCGACGCCCGAGCAGATCGCGGAGAATCTGGGCAAGTTCACCGGCGTACACAGACGCTTTGAGATTCTCGGCGCACCGGGCGGCATCACGGTTGCGGACGACTTTGCGCATCATCCCACCGAACTGACCGCGACCCTCAGCTCCGCGATGGAGATGGGCTTCCGCAAGGTATGGGCGGTATTCCAGCCGCACACCTTCTCCCGTACCGCGCTGCTGCTGGATGACTTCGCCAAGGCGCTGAGTATTCCCGACACGGCGATTATCTCGGAGATCCTGCCGGTACGCGAGACCAACACCTACAACATCTACAACACCGACCTCGGCGCCAAGGTCGAGGGCAGCGTGTGTATCGACACCTTTGAGGATATCACCAAGTACATCGTCGAGAACGCGCAGGAGGATGATCTGGTCATCACCCTCGGCGGCGGAAACGTCTATATGTGCGCGAACATGATCCTAAAAGCACTGCAAAAGGAAGAGGATTAATACTTTTTATCATAGCTACGCCCACTGAAAGTTTGTCTTTCAGTGGGCGTTATAATTATGTCATGTGCACCAGATAATATAACGTATAGCTCTCTCTGTCGTAAAAGAACATCTCTGTATCAGATGAATCTTCCGTTCTTTTAAAATAGGAATACAAATCGTCAGAAGTAATCATATGATAATCAAAGTCAAATTGACCGTGATCATTTAAATATGCTTCGACTTCTTCAAAATAAGCGATCACATTCTGCCTGTCTTCAACAGAAGCGACCTTTTTATACCCTGCACCCAACAACTGATCTGCTATATCGGAGTCATAATAATAACGGGCATATTCGGTGATCTCAAACAATCCCTCCGAATAACTTTTTTCATCAATATAACTCGGCGGACAATATTCATTGAAATGCGCTTCTGCCTCTGCATCCGTTCTCGCGATATCTTCTAAATATGGGAAACAACCGCTAAAGTACAGGCATAACGTTACTAAAACAACGATCCAAATGATCTTATTCATTCCTGATTCTCCTTACGATACTCCAGCAGATCGCCGGGCTGACAGTCCAGCGCGTCGCAGAGCTTACGCAGGGTCTCCACCTTGACCGCCTTTGCCTTGCCGTTTTTGAGGATCGACATATTGGCAAGCGTGATCCCCACTTTACCGGCAAGATCGGTCACGCTCATCTTGCGCTTTGCAAGCATCACATCGATATTAAAAATGATCTCACCCATATTTTCACCTCAAATCGTCAAACGGTTTTCATCCTCGATATCGGCAGCGCGTGACGTCAGGTGAGAAAGCGCGAATGACGCAACGCAGATCGCCGCACCGAGGAACACCACTACCAGCGACATCAGGACAAGCCCCGGGTGATTCATATTCAAAAGCCATAACACAATATTTCCGATAAAGAAATATACAGCGTCAACCGCCGCAAGGATCGCGATGATTCTCAACAGCTTTGCGTTAGCCAAAGAAAAAGCATTGTTACGCGCGATGTTGGAGGCGATCTGCCAACCGAGCACCAGTACAACAAAACAGGGCACTGCGGCGATCCAAAGGAAAATCATCCACGGGATATAGGCGCCGGCAAATTCAGGATACGCCTTGACGATAGACTTGCCGATCGACGGAACGGCAGCGCCCAGAATGATAACGCCGCACACCGCAAAACCCAAGAGAATCGCTTTCATCCAAACTGAGAGAGTTTTTAATTTCATACGCTCACCTCCATAACCCGATTATAGCAGAGAGGTTATTGAAAGTCAAGATAAATTTATCGAGTTACGATAAGCAACTATAGTAAAGAAACTGCCACCGCAAGGGTGGCAGTTCTCATATCATCATTTATTGTGTTATCTGTTGCCGTAGAAGCCGCCGAAGGGATTGCCGCCCTGATTGCTTCCGTTGCCGTTGTTGGACTGACTGTTATTGCCGGAGCTGTTCTGATCGGGAACATCCTCGTCCAGCGTCAGCTCGATCGTCTTACTGCTTCCATTGCGATTGATCACAAAGGTTACCTTATCGCCGGCGGATTTGTCGCTGATAATGTTGGTGATCTCCTCGGACTTGGTGATCTCTTTATCGTCGATGGATACCACGCGATCACCCTTGGCAAAGCCTGCCTTAGCGGCATTGGAGCCGCTCTCTACGGAGGCGACATAAACGCCCGATTCATTCGTACCGAAATAGTACCACGCAAACATATTGTTCGACAGATCCATGAAGGTCATGCCGGTATCCGCTCTGCCGCGGACATAGCCGTAATCCTTTAAGTCGTCAATGATCTCGGTGACGTCGTTGATCGGAATGACAAATCCGATGTTATCGATTTCCTCGGAGGAGGACTTTGCGACAACGATACCGGAAAGCGCACCCTGACCGTCAAACATACCGCCGCCGGAGTTACCGGGGTTGACAGCGGCATCGGTCTGCATCAGGTGCATGGTCTTGCCGTCGATGACGATGGAGCGATCCAGCGCCGAGATGATGCCTTCGGTGACGGAGCCGCCGAGTGTACCCAGAGGGTTGCCGATGATGACTGCCTTCGCGCCGACAGCGAGCTTGGAAGAATCGCCGAATACCGCTACGGGCAGATCGGATGCTTCGATCTTCAACAGCGCGATATCCACCTTTGCGTCGGTACCGATCAGCTTTGCGTCATAGCTGTCGCCGCCTCGGGTCGTGACCTTAATGGAGCTTGCGCCAGAGATCACGTGGTTATTAGTGACGATATAGCCGTCCTTGCTGATGATAACGCCTGAACCTGCGCCCTGAGAGATATACTGACCGTAGAAGGAGTTGGTCTGCATGATCTCAGTGGTGATCTCTACAACGGAATCCGCTACCTCATTGGCAATAGTTTCCGTTGATTTATCGGTGGTCTTGGTCGCGTCCTCCGCCTCGGTATTCACCTTGTGGATGACCATCGTGCCGGTGTCGCTTGCCTCATATTTAGAAGCATTGAGCTTCTGCGCCAAGATACTGCCGCCGAAGCCTGCCAAACCCGAAATGAGGATACAGACGATCAACAGCAGGGCGATACCGCCCTTTGACATGCCGCCGCCTGACTTTTTACGGTCGGTCTTTTCGGGTACGGGATTTGTCGTGCTCCACTGATTGGTCGATCTCGGAGGTGTAACAGGCGCGCCCGAATAGATATTGCGGCTGTTTTCGGTCGAACGGGTGTTGTAATGATAAAAACCGTCGTTCAGCTCCTGCGTTGCTTTACTCGCTGACGGAGTCGGAGTAGGATCAGGCTGGCTGTAAGTCGGTGTACCGACAGGTCGATAGGGATTTTGATACACACGATCCTCTCTCGGCTGAACCGGCTGTCGGTAGCTGTCGCGGTCAGCATAGGGATTGACATAGGACTGCTGTGCCTCTTGCGGCTGCTGTACCTCTTGCGGCTGCTGCGTCTGTTCCGTCTGTATCTCCTCCTGAACAGGCTGTGCCGTATGATTATCAATTTCCTCCGCGTTTTGAGGATTCTCATTCAGCGGACGGGATTTTTCTTCCTCTTCGGGAAACTGAAAGTTCTCATATAAATTATCAGACATAATTTACCTCCTGTTATTCTACCAATTAGTATGCCGAAAACGGCGTGATTCACACTCTGTTGATTCACAATCATCTTGAGTACATTAACATCGTATCTCTTTTATGTGACTTCCGTTTGACACAACGATAAAAGAAATATGAACACTTTATGAATAATTCGTGAACATCGGGATCATTGTCGCTGTTTGTCAATCACCATCTGTAAATACGGCAAAAGCGCAAAGCCCATGCGCTCATACAGCCGCTTGGCGCCCTCGTTGTAATCCTCGACCTCAATGCGCAAACGCATGATACCGGGACGGTTTTTCAGCCATTCAAAGAACTCCGTCGCCAAACCGCGTGAGCGGTATTCGGGGTCAATATAGATTTCTTCGATCGTCACACTCACGCCGCCTGCCTCCTGAGAGAAGGTTTTGGACAGCAGGACAAAGCCGCAGGTGTTGCCGTCACATTCAAAGATATAACCTTTGACATACGCTTCGCTGCGCATCATCTCATCAAAGGTCGCGCGATAGTTCTCTTCGGGAACGGGAGCATTCACCGCGTCGGTATGATAAAACACATCGACATAGTGACGGTACAGCTCCCAGTCATTTTTCGTTATTTTTCTGAACATAGTATATTTCCTTTACAGAATTTTATTGATTGGAATAAACGCCTCACAATCAATTGATATCGGATCGATATTACCGCTACATCATTTCTTGTCACACTCGGAAAGCTGTTTTCGATCAATATGGAACAATCTCACAGCGTTGCGATACATGATGTTGTCATAATCCTCGGGGCTAACCATCGCGCGGAACTCATTGAAGTATTCCTGATAGAGCGATCGATCCCCTGTTTTATTATGCAGATAGGTATCGGCGCCGTCAATCGGATTGTCGGAGCCGAACAGCAGCTTGCCGCTCCCCCATCGCTCGATCGCCTTGAGCGTGCTTTTGACAGGCACCCATGTTGTGTCGCCGTACAGGTTATCCGCCTTGCCGAGCAGCTCGATCGCCTCACGGTTATCGGTGCCCAGATCCATGTGCACCATCACAAAATCGATCTCGGGGTGCTTGATCGCGGCGTTGTACAGATGGATGGAGCGTGCCTCTTCACATCCGCCTGTATGCGATACGACAGGCAGATGATAATTTTGCGCTATCTCATACACCTTCTCGGCACGCGGATCATCCGGTGCAACACGTGAATGGAAGGGATGCAGCTTGATCCCGTATACCAGATCACGGTTCTCCTCCAACAAGCGAACAAATTCATCGTCGGGTGTTTCCGCATACAGCTTCATCCACGGTGTGACGCCGATCCGATCGGGATAGCGACGCGCGAAAGAGAGCGTCCGTTTAAACGCCTCGTTCTGAGAGGTCTGCAATGCCCTCGGGATCGCCCGACCGACGTGATCGAACTCGACTGCGTCCGCACTCGACACCAGAGAAAAATCCACACCGTAACGGTTCATCGAATAGATGACATCCTCCTGTCGCATTTCAAAATCAAGAATCTTTCCGATATGTACATGGGTATCGATCAACATAGAATCACCGCTACCTATTCTATCACAAACCACAAACGGAATCAATTATTATATGAAAAATAAAACCGTCAAATGATAATCGCATTCTGCTAATCTCGGCATAATATGTACTGTGGCATAATGCCGCTACTATACCGATCTGTCCAAACACGGATCGGGCAAAAGGAGAATGATTCATGGACAGGAAAACGATCATGGCAGAATACGGCATATCTCCGTTACCGAAAGATACAGTCGAAGCGATGGCATACGTACCCTTTCAGCCGTATGAGCCTGAGATGTGCAAGGCGGTGCTCGGATACGAGAACGGCACCTTGTTCCGCGCGCTGCACAAGCCGTTCTACGGCAACAAATGCGGAGGTGCGGACAATGACTGACCGCGATATGATGCTCAAAAAGATCGGTACGCTCAAATTCGCCGTCACGGATATCGACCTGTTCCTCGATACCCATCCGGGCGATTCACAAACCCTGAAAATGCGTGAGGAATATCAAAGACAGCTCGAACCGCTGGTAAAGCAGTTCGAAGAAAAATACGGTCCGCTGACCAAATGCGAAAACGACGCAAACACATGGGCATGGGTCAAGGATCCGTGGCCGTGGGATACGGAGGGTTAAACATGTTTGTATACGAAAAGCAACTGCAATATCCGGTCAAAATCAAGAACCCCAACCCTGCACTGGCAAAGCTCATCATCACACAGTACGGCGGTCCCGATGGTGAATTAGGTGCTTCACTGCGCTATTTGTCGCAGCGATTCTCCATGCCGCTGCCGGAGTTGAAAGCCACACTGACCGATATCGGTACTGACGATCCTCTATATGTACAAAACGCACTTTTTGCCCTTAATTCTTGTGCGTTTTGTTCATTAATCTCCTTTCCTTTTAGTACTTTTGCACAACAGGTCTTCGGCATCAAATTCAGGTGTATGTTGAGCGATCTATCGTTGAAAACCTCTATTCTTTCAACCAGATTTCCATAGAATATTTCGTCCCAACAGCCGTTTACGACGATACCTTGGATGTACTCCCTTATGCTTTCAATGATGCTTGATTGATTCTCAGCAAGGGTATGTCTGTCCTTTTCATCTTTCAGTTTTATATTTGTTTCTTTGTACTCGTTATTCAGCCTTTCAAAGCCTTTTTTGTACTCGTCTGTTTCGATATCACCGGACAAACACATATCAAGGAGCTTCTGCTTCTTTTTTTCTATGGTATCTAACTGTCTTTCATAATATGAAACTCGACTGTTTTCCATACTGCTCTTTAATACTGAACTAACAATACTGATTACTTGATCAGCTATTTCGCTCTTATCACGCATAATATCACATGCGATATGTGTTAAGATTTCTTTGAGATCTTGATACTGAATGTTTACGTTGTCACATCCGAATTTTTCATTTTTCTTGTCTTTCCCGGAGCTTCCATACCTTATTTTATCTATGCAAGACCAGTTTTCGTAGTGCTTTTTGTCATTGCCTCGTCTTCGTATTGTATGTGTAAATCTTCCTCCACATTCCCCACACCTTATTTTACCTGACATCGCATAGCGATTAGAATAGCAGCTTTCTTCTGCTTTACATAGGTTCTTTCTGCGGGCAATCTCCTCTTGTACCGCTTCGAATACTTCTCTTGATACGATCGGTTCATGGTGGTCTTTTATTACAACATAGTCGATCTCACCTTTGTTCCTTTTTTTCGAATGCGTGAGATAATCCGGTGTGAATGTTTTTTGTTGTACAAGATCGCCGCAATACTTCTCGTTTTTCAGCAATCTCATAATCACGGTATATGACCAGTCTTTCATATATCGAGATGTTTTAACACCTTCTTCGCGTAATTGCTTAGCGATAACGTGAGCACCTTTTCCTTCATCCAGATACATATGAAAAATGCGCCGAACGATTTCAGCGCCTTCTTCGTTGATATATAGTTTTCCGTTGCGTACATCGTATCCAAGCATGTCTCTTCCGAACACAACGCCTTGCTCCATCATTCTTCGTTGACCCCATTTGCATCTCTCGGAAGTCTTACGGCTTTCTTCTTGTGAGATGGAAGACATTATCGTGAGTCGAAGCTCCGCGTCAGCATCAAGCGTGTTGATATTGTCATTCATGAAATAAACGCCGATTCCTATACTTTTCAGCTCTCTTGTATAACCAATGCTATCCAATGTGTTTCGGGCGAATCTGGATATTTCCTTTGTAATGATCATATCAAATTTATGTTCATGAGCATCTGATATCATCTTATTGAACGCTTTTCTCTTTTTTGTGTTTGTACCTGAGATACCTTCATCCACATACATCTCGGAAAGCTCCCATAAAGGATTTCGACGTATAAACTCATTGAAGTATCGCTGTTGGCTCTCAAGCGAATTTGCTTGGTCAAGACTATCCGTTGAGACTCTGCAATAAGCGGCGACCCTTTTGATATCGCTGACTAACGATTCTTTCATTATAACTCATTCCTTTCGTTTTGCTAACAAACATTATATCTATAAAAAGTAATAAGTCTATCCCTAAACGATTAATTACTAAATAAACCAACACATTATTTTACTTTCTTAAGACACTCGCAATACTGTGTGTGATTGATTAATCCTTTTTCTTTAATTGATAGTAGCAAAGCTTTTTGAACCATTTGACGAAACTCATAACTTCCTGTTGCTTTAGGAATCGGTTCATAGATAATCTTTGTTTTCACTGCAAATCACCCATACATGATTATGTGAATCTGCAGCGATATATGAGCATCATACCATTATTTGCTGTTACGCAATCATTCGTTCTCATTGTATCACCTTCCAAACTGTTATTCCCTTAATGATTCTTACATATAAAATAGATATTAAAAAGCAAAACTACTGAATAAGCCTTATCTGGAATCATTGATACAACGATTAGCGACTTCTGAAGAAACCCATCCTAAATGGTTTAAGATTCATCATCTGATTGAGAAGAGCTCTTTTGTTCTCTTTCCATCCGATCATCCGCTTCGGATGCTACATTGAGAATAGACATAATAGCCACTCCAAAGAAGCCTCCGACAAATAGTCCAATAAAGAATCCTATCATTATTCCTCCTATGGTTTTATGTAAGCAAATAGGCACCGGTTTTCACCGATGCCTGCAAATTATTATTGATTAAGATATTCAATTGTGAAATACTCCGGCGGAACTGCCTTAGCCTGCCACACGTTATTTGCAGACAGATACAATTCATGTCCATCCTCGACGAACCGTTTAGCGTCAATGATAAGGACAGCGGGCTTTCCGTGCCTCTTCCCTACCTTGAATGCTGTTTCAAAGTCCGGCGAAATATGAACGAACTGTCTGCTCATAGGAATCAGTCCGTGTTGCATGATTGAATCCAAGAAACGTGTAGCTGTTCCGTGATAAAGATGCTCCGGCGGTTCAGGCTGTTCCATTTTGATGACCACGCCCGGGATCGAATGTCCCTGATTGGCGCGAATCTTAGTTCTTTGATCGTTGAAGGAGTATAATACTCTCCTCATCGAATGACATTTTATTATCCAAAGGTTAAGTTGTTGTCAGTTTAAGCAAGCGCCTGTTTGTAAATTGCTTCAACAGCCGTCGCGTCCAAGGGACGGATTCTGGAAAGTCGAAGCGTGTCATTCATCGTAGCGTCGAGAGATAACTCTCTCAGATCAGTCTCACAGATGCCGACGTTCAGCTCCGTAAGTGAGACAGGCATTCCGATAGATCGGAAGAAGCTGACAGTACAGTCTATCCCCTCTCTTGCGGCGCTCTTGTCGTCCTCCGCACTCACATTCCAGACTCTTCTCGCAAACTGAGCGAATCGAGGGACACAGTCAAGATACAGTTCGTTTGCCCAAGAACCCCATACTGCCGACAGAGATGCGCCGTGCGTCACGCCGTAACGCGCAGATAAGGCATGACCGAGCTTGTGAACAGAGAAGTCTTTTCCTCTGCCGCATTCAGTCAGGTTGTTATGTGAAAGGCTCGAAGCCCAGAACACTTCAGCCATAGCGTTGTAATCCGCAGGGTTCTTAACAGCAACAGTCCCGTTCTTGATTACCGTGCGGAGCAAGCCCTCGGCGATTTCATCAGTCAGATCACATCGGCTATCCGGGATAAAATATCGCTCCATCGTGTGCATCATGATATCCGTCACACCGGCGGCTACCTGATAAGCCGGGAGCGTTGCTCCCCATTCGGGATTGATAATTGCAAATTTACAGCGATTGAAGGTAGTATTGATCCCTGCTTTTTTACCGATCGCAGTATTGGTCAGAACAGCGGAATCGCTCATCTCGCTTCCTGCCGCCGGGATCGTCAAAACAGCTCCCACAGGCAGAGACTGATTCAACGGAACTTTCTTAGTCCACAGATCCCACAGGGCTTGATCGGGATTCGCCGAGCCGTGAGCGATCGCTTTAGCGGTGTCGATCGCACTGCCTCCACCCACACCAATAATCATATCGGCGCCAAAGCCAAGCGCTTTCTTCACGCCATCCTCGGCGTGTTCTAATGTGGGATTAGCCTGTGCGCCGCCAAACTCTTCATATGCAATGCCGGATTCTGTCAGGGACTGTTCCAGACGTGACAGCAGACCGCTCTTGACAACGCTTCCTTTTCCGAATACAAGCAACGCTTTGTGACCATACTTGCTTGCTGTTTGTCCGATCTGAGCTTCGACGTTTCGCCCGAAGATCATCTCAGTCGGTGCGTGATAGATAAAGTTATTCATGTTTCTTCTCCATTCCTGATTATCGTGCTTATCAAGCATCAAATACTTTTGCTTCCTCATTTCTGATTGCATTGTCTGATTTATTGCTTTCCTTCAGGTGCTTAATGATTCGCGCCGGATTTCCGGCAACTACTACATCTTCGGGAAACGATTTTGTCACAACGGAAGCGGCGGCAACAACAGTGTTATTGCCGATCGTGACACCGGGGAGTATCGTTACCCCTCCTCCAATCCAAACGTTATCGCCAATATTGACGGGCTTAGGAATACCGATCTTTTTTCTTCGTCCTTCCGCGTCCAGAGGATGACCGATTGCGTAAATACACGTTTTCGGTCCTATCATACAATTCGTGCCTATTCTGATCGGAGCGGCGTCCAGAAATACACAGTCAAAGTTCATAAAAAAATCATCGCCGACAAAGATGTTATATCCGTAGTCGCAGTGAAACGGAGGTTTTACGGCGATATTTTCTGTGCAGCTTCCCAGCAATTCTTTCAGTATTGTCTTTCTGACAGATTCATCCTCGGGCGAATCATTAAAACGGGTGCAAAGGATCCGCGCGTTTTTCTTGTCCTCCATGAGTTGAGGATCGTTCGTCAAAAAGGGTTCGGCATTTGTCATTTTTTCTCGTTCGGTTTTCATCATACGTTTATCCTTTTAACCATTCTTGTACAATCAAATTTCCAACTTTTGAAAACTTCACCGTCTCTTTGCTTGTATCCGATCCTTTCATAAAAGCCTGTCACTTCCAATCTGGCGTCGATTACTATTTCTGTATAGCCGAGTTCCGCGATCCACTTTTCAGCTTCTGCGATCGCTCTGCTGCCGAGATGCTTTCCTCTATATTCGGGAAGAACTACGACTCGTCCAACCAGAACCGTTTTTTCATCCAGCTCATAGAAGCGGCAAGTTGCAACAGGATAGGTGCCATCTATCAGAACGATGTATTTGCTCTTATAGCCGTCATGCTCATCGAATTCCTCCTCTAAAGAGATATGGTGCTGACGGTTCATCCCCTGAATCCTGACGGAGTATGCTCCTGCACGTTGCCATGTTTCGGTTGCTCTCAAAGCTTTGATATCGTCCATCTCATTCACCATCATTCGCACTTGGTTTCTGCAGTTTCTTTCTGTCGTAAACCTTTTTGCTCTTTACTACTCTGGTCGTCGGCTTCAAACCATTCCAATCACTTCTCAGCCGAGCATGGAATCTACGCTGTTCTTTTTTGCTTTGCTTTTCGAGCGGTACAATTTTCATATTACTCAACCCCTCGCATGATCTTCGTTCCAAGCCATATGAATACTACCGCTGACACGACCAATACGATCAGAGCGGCTATCATGTTCCACAGTCCTGTCAAGGCGCTCAGTGCCGGTGCAAGAGCCACCAGCGCAACCGCTTTCGCAAGCTGTTTCATATATCGTTTCTCGTCTTTCGGCTGTACTGACACTCTGGCTCGAAACGGCAACATTTTATAGTCTTTAGTCAGCGCCATTAACCCGGCATAAATCAGAATAAGACCGGCAAAAATTCCCATCAGGATCGAATACCCATACTCCATATCTTTCACCCTCAGTTTCAAGTCTGATACTAAGTTTCCATTAAACGCTTTAACAAATTTATTAACGGAAAACTTCGTAGAACGAGGCGGACGACGCAGACAGGCTGGCGCCTGTCAAGGAGGACAACGAAGTTATACGGAATTTAACGCAATAAATGTTAAAGCGTTTTAATGAAACTTAGTATTATTATTCATTATGATAACAGATCATACAGATATTGTCTACAAGGATTTGCTTGAAAACTGCTGAATCGCCATATCACGAAAAGCTGTATATTTCTTCTCAGGGATCGGCAGCTCTGCGCCGTCTGACAGCGTCAGCTTAAAGCGTCGGATGTTTCGGATATAACCGGGATTGACCAAATAGCTCTGATGACACCTGAGGAACAGATGATGATATCTTTTTTCAAGCGCAGATACACTTGTCAGCACCTCGACCGATTCTCCGTCGACAGTATGCAGAATGCTGTGTCTGCTCTCGTGAGCCGCTTCAATGTATACAACGGTATCGGAAAGGATAAAGTAATCCGAACGATCGAGTCCGTGGAAGTGGATGCGATCACCGTTTTGTCTGAGAGAAGCGCTGCTGTAATAGATTTGATGAAAGTTTTTCGGATATATCGTATCCTCCTCATGCATGGAATGAGGGTTGGAGATATGACAGAGCAGTATCCTTGGCTGTTTCTCTTTGCTGCCGTTCTCATCCTCAATCATACGCTCGCACCAAGTCAGGAGCAGGCGCTGATACAAAGTGATATCATGGTTATCGGGATAGTGCGTAGTAACGTGATAACTCAACATCACATCGCAGGACGAAGGATGAGCGCTTGTGTGCATGACCTCGATATTTCCCAAGGAAAAGGACAGAGAGTGGTCCTCGGCGTTCCATACCTCGATCATCTTTTCCCTGCCGTGCAGGAATTGCCCCTCGGCGGGACCGTACCATAGCGCGTCATCGTCCATGTGCATCAGGAACGGCATATAGTCGTTCTCATAGTATTTCATGATCAGTTCTGCCGAGAAATCGGCGATCTGCTGTTGGTTCATCTTCTTGCTCCCGATTTGTTATTGCTGTCATTATATCAAAAAGTCTGTAGCGGGGCAAGTTCTTTTCGCAAAAATACAAGTCTTTTTTGGAAATCTATTGACTTTAGAAACAGCGGTATAGTACAATGAGATCGTACTTAAAACACTTCCCCGAACGAAAGATAAGGAGGCGTCAAAATGAAAAAGAAAGCCATAAAAGTGTTAGCGGTTATCCTTACCATATGCGTGATGATCGGCGCAACCTCTCTTTGTGCGTCGGCATATTCCTCTGACATCACGGGAACGGTAGAATTCAACGGAGAGTCCAGACTGAATAACTACGGCTTTGTCTGGCAGAACCAAAGCAGCATCGTGAACAACCGCGAGGGCGCTACCATCCACAATAATCAGCCCCAGGCGAAGATCACCAACAATTACGGTACGGTCGGCTCTTCGACGACTTCCAGCAGATTATACGGAAGCGCAGGAAACGAAGGAACGATCGATTACAACTACGGCGTTTTGGTCAGTAACCTCGAAGGCGGCAACCTGTACCGCAACTACGGCAGGATCACCGGGTACAATTTCGGCACTATAACGGATAACCAAGAAGGGGCTTACCTTTTCTGTAACGCCGGTATCATGAATGAAAATTACGGTACGGTAGAGTTCAACATGAGAGGCGGAATGCTCTACAGCAACCTCGGGCTGATCACGGAAGCCAACACAGGAACCGTCGGCGTTAACAGGGGTACGATCCAAAGGAGCGGCGCTACTTCCGCCTACGCTTTTGACACAGGCAAGGTAGAAGAAAACTACGGCACGATCGTCAGCAACGCATACCGCAGTACGGTCGAGAAGAACGCGGGAACGATCACCGATAACACCGGCTGCGTCAGGAATTATACCGGCGGCAGCGTTGGGAACAACGCCCGGGACGGCGTAGTATACAACTACGGCGGAACGGTTCAGCGCAACGAAGGCAAACATTATCTCCAAGCCGATCTGAAAACGGCGCATGCCACGGTCGCTTACGGCGAAGGCTTCTCCTCCGACAACGGCGTCGACTGCTGGCTGCTTGAGGGCGCAAGCGGAACCGCTGTGATCACTCCCGACGAGGATTATGAGATCGCCTCCATCCCTGCGGACAGCAGGATCACCTCAGCTGTGAAGAACAACGACGGCTCCTGGAGCGTAACCGTCGGCGAACTGAGCGCAAACGTCAGCGCCGATGACTTAGGCATAACAGCCGCTCCTATGCCGGAATACTACACCGTCAGCATTATTACCGGCGATCACGGTGAGGATCTATCCGTAGAGGCAGCTCGCGGCACGAGATTCTTTGACGCGCTGAATAACACCGGCGTGTTTGAAACGCTTGACGCGATGGAAACCGAAGATCATATCTTCCGCGATCTGGCGACGAAGCCGCTGACCGAATTTGCCGACGAAGAGGAATACGGCGACGACGCTTATGCTCTTTTGAACACGACCGTCACCTCAGATATGACCGTATACGCCGGCTTCTACACGAAGATCAAGAAAGTCAACCTGACGCTCGATCAGCCCGTTATCGGCACAACCGTTACCTTGACAGATGATATTCAGACGCCTGCTCCTGTGCTGATACTCGAAGACGAAGCGCATTATTCAATATACTCCGATCCCGAGTATCAATATTCTCAGTGGTACACAAAGGACAACGATGAATACACCGCCTTCGAAGGGACTTTTGAGAAAGGTGAAACCTACTATGTTGATTGTCTGCTTGTTCCCGACTTTGGCTACTGGTTGGATGATAATACCGTCGTAAATGCAATCGGTGCAACGGTGGAGGAAGCATCCGGACGTATGTCTTTGTCCGTATCGTTATCTGCTCAGGCCGTCGCTCCCACCATTCTCGGTGACGCTGACGGCGATGGAAGGGTTACGGCTAACGACACCACTTGGATCCAACGCTTTCTATTACAAATGAAAGTGTGCAGCTCCTTCGATGAATCTGCCGCCGATGTGAACAATGACGGTAAAATCACGGTCATCGACGTTACATGGATCCAGCGCTGGCTCGTCGGAACGGCCATCCCTTATCCTATCGGGAAAGCAATATAAATTAATCCACCCTTCTTATTCTTATTCCGGAAGGGTGGATTATTTATCTACCGCCTGCCTTACCGAACATCGCCGCTTTGTAATCAGGCGCGATTACCTGAAGGAGATATCTTTCATTACCGCACCGATAAAGGCAAGTACCTCGTTCGGGATACTTGATCAATTCGAATTCTGACGGTTCAACCATCAGAGCGTCCATATACTCCTTGGGATTGATCTGTCCTGCGTTAAACAGGAACTGGTGAGTTGGGATTGAGAACACGGCTTTGTAAACTCACGAATAGAGGGAATCAAAAAGTCCTCGATGTTCTGGGATGCCAGAATGATCGAGGATTCTTTCTTTCGCACACGCTTCATGGCGTTGCGGATATATTCGATTGCGGTCATGTTGGTAAGGAACAAATACAGCTCATCAATAGATGCAGCTGTATGACCTTCACCGAGAAGTTGGTTACTCATAAAGGACAGGATGTTGAACAGCATTGTATCCTTTAATCGCTTGTTCGTTTCAAGCAGTCCCTTAACACCAAACACAAGGAAATTTGAATCCTTGATATTCGTATGTCCGTTGAAATACTTTGACTCTGCGCCGACACACATCGAGTTATCCTCGACATCAAGACGGGCTTTCAGGTAGCTTTTGTTGTCGTCAAAGCATTCCGTTGAATCTGTACAGCAGATCTCGATATCAGGTACGGAGGATAAAACCATCATGAGATGACGGATCTTGATCTCAATGTTCACATAGGAGAGCACCGAGATATTGGTCGGAGATACTGTGTAAAACAGCAGTTCTCCTTTCTTGGTTTTTAAGCCGTACTTGGTAAAGCTCTTGGCTCCGAGAAGATCCCGAACAGAGTTACCCTTTCTCTTTTTTGCCATCCCCTATCACCTCCATTCATAGTACTGCTGATTGGTAATGAAATACCGCACGGCTTAGCGTATGAAATCAAGAATTGTTGTATCGTCGAGCCGAATTGTTAAAAAGCCAAAGCATACTGTCAGAGCGATCGGCAGAATAAAGTGCAGCTCTACCAGTATGACAATGGATAACAGGGCAGCAATGCCCACTATCAAAAAGTCCCTTAATCCCCAAAGCCATAAATTTGCCGTAGCTCTCATGTTTTGAGGATACAGATATCTTGTCATTATATACCTCCGATCGTAATATCATCGCTGAATTCTTCAACAAATTCCTTGGGCGTACAACCAAAATAGTTTCGGGTAGTCTCGCCAATCATGTCTTTGATAAGCTGTGCTTCGTTTTCTGTAGGCGTGTACTCAAATTCTTCGTACTTTGTATCCGAGGACAAAACACAGTCTATCTTGAGCTTATCTTCAGTTGGGTTATAGGTTGCGTACATATTCAACCATTCGCTGTCATCAGCTTTGGTATTGATTCCGAATTTTTCATCGACATCAAACCATGTTTCAATATATACACTGATACCGTTGGGATCTTCCGCGTCGACCTCTATCTCAGGATCGATCACAATATCATCTTTTGTCAGTTCGTTGTTATCTGTCATATAACCCTCCTTACTACGCTCTTGCAACAGAACGCGCAAGGTTGACAGCGGTGGTAGAAGCATGCACTACGGACATCATATTCACCTTAACAGAAGAATCCAAACCGAACTGCTGGGCAATTCGAGGCACCTCGTTCGCGGCGAGCATAATGCCAAGCGCCAATATCATATTGGTTTCCATCGTCATGAGACTGAGGAACAACATCGTGGTTTGCATAAAGGCTGTCAAGCAAATAGCTACCACCTGACGGATCCACTGATAGAATCCGTCTGTGTATCCTCTCGGGACGGAAAACATATATAATGAGCCTACAGCCATCTGTATCAGCAGGATACCTCCGCGCTTGATATTTTGGAAGAATATCTTGACGATGCAATAGCCGTAAGCAATCAGCATAATTAACACAAGCGGTCCCGGCGGAGAGGCCTCTGTCAGTTTAAATGACTTTTCAAGGACGTCTGTTGCTCCTTCAACTACAGACGTATCGAAAACATTTCCCGGCAAGTAATGAGTACAAAGAAATCCGTATCCTCAACAAAGGAGCAGTGATCGCTCAAGAAGCTCGGATCCGCTTCAGCCCTCTTATTCATATAGGCTAACTCGTTGATATCCGCGTCGACATATTCACCTTCGCCATAGGTGTACACATCAGCGTGGACACAAATTTCATCGCCGTAATCCAGCTTATCCAAGAATTTCTCATAAGCTGTATATCCTGTAAGGTCTTTTTCACCTGTGGGATAACCGCATACGAGAAATGAATCTTTATTGATGCCGGAATCCAGCGTTACCTTAGAAAACATTAAAGCTATGGTTACATACCTCCCATCTGTTGCGAACTGACCTGACCAAGATAATCAGTCATTTCAGATTCGTCGTAAATAAAGATGTTTTCATCACCGGATTCGCCGAGAGAGATAAACAGATGTCCTTCTTCGGTTGTGATCGGGTTTTCCCTAAACTTCTTACCGAAGCCGTACTCGTTCTGTCCGGCGATGAACTTCTTCATAAACTCCTTTTCGTCAGCTGTCAAAGGTTCTGTGGTTCTGACCTCTACAGTGCCGTACAGAGTTCCTTTCTCGTTCAAAGCAGTCCACTCAATGGATTTGAGCTTGCTTTTGATTGAAAAGCCGTCCCTATCGATAAAATATCTCTTCATATCTCCTTCAGGCACGGACTGTTCCCTTTCGAGACGTTCGAGCAGCTTGTCTGCGTAATCTGTCACATAGTCATTGTCAACAGGCTCCATCTCACCCTCATAAGGAACCTTCAGTTCTGCATTCAAGGGGAAATAAAAGGTTTCTGTCACAGGTATATTTGCACTGACGGCTTCTCGGATATCGTCAATCAGTTCTTTCCGTGAAAGATACTGATTGTGGAGAATATTGTTTTCAATATCTCCGTCGAGATATTCTGCTGAATTCTGTATCAGATAGCATAAGGCATTGAGCTGTGTCAGAGTGTCGTTCTCATCAAACATAAGGCACAAATGTCTGCCGATATCGTTATCTGAGTAGATTTTCACCTGAACATCATTGTCTTCGTCATCTGAAAGGAAGATTTTATCAGGAGTTGTCCTGAGTCCCATCTTCCAGAGATCCTTTTGAATATCTACATTGTTTCGGGGCAGTGTTTCAACTAAAGTGAAGTTATGTCCCATGATTACTGCGTTGATCAAGTCATGATCACTCCTTCTCCCTGATCATACTCGGGCTCATCTTCCAGTTCATCAAGAAACTCGCCGCATCCGTAGTCAGAAACGCACACATAACCGTCTTCGATGAACTTACCATGATATTCTTCCATCATATACTCGCCGAATGCCTGAAAGTCAAAGTATTCCTCCATGTCGATACCTAAGGAATAGACGTTGCCGTCCTTGTAATCATTTA
>CAMJJL010000016.1 GCA_946406145.1 uncultured Clostridia bacterium
CGCTCGTGTCCTTTGTATAGCAGATCGAGTTGTCGTGTCCGTCAAAGCCTGCCGCCGTGTACTTAACCGTACCGTACATCACCGCCTGTGAGGTCGATTTGATCTTTGCCATCCTGATATCGGTAACAGCCGCTTTCTCGTTGGTAGTGACCGTATAGCCGAGATAGGAATACGATCTGTCATTCTCCCTTAACTCCGGCGTCAGGTTGACGTCGATCACCTTATATCCCTGCTGGGTCAGCTTGCTTTTGGCTATGGTCTCGCTTCCCTCGCAGGAAAGATAGACCGACGCGATGTACTGCTTCTTTTCAGCGGGAGCAGACTGCGCCTCTGTGGGAGCGGTCGTCTCCTGAGAATCTTCGCCCTGCGCTTCTTCGGGCTTATCCCCGTCCTTTACCTCGGTGGTGTTCGCCGACTCACCCGGATAGGAGTAGAACAAATACACGGCAGGAGCGGAAGCCTCCTTGGTGTTCGCGTTAAGGTTGGCGGCGTAGATCTCGTCAAAATTCCTGACCGCCTTATAGCCTGCAGGGTTTTCGGCGTCATTTGTCTTGACGATAAACGGCGCGCCGTTATCCGGTACTACGATCGGCTTACCTGCCTGCGTATTCTGTGAGGCGTAAAGAGCGTTCCACTGCTTGCCCTCATAGGCGTTCAGATCACCTTTGCCGTCGGGGCTTTGAATAAGATCATACCGCAGCAAGCCTCTGTTGTCGGTATCATTGACGTCAGCACTCAAATCCATCGTTACCGTCGGGATATCCGTATAGGTGAGATCGTCACATTCGGGCTTGAGGCAATCGTACAGGAACACAACGAGCATAATGAGCAGGATAGCGAGGGTAATGAGAGAGCATCCTGCGCTCACATACGCGGCGCCCTTGGCGAGTCCGCCGAAGATCCATGCTAAGGTCGCATGATTTGCCGCCCATATTGCCGCATCCTTGGCAAACCAGCCGACCATCATATTCGGGAGCATGCCAAGCGCCGTGATGCCTGCGAGCGAGGTTGTGGTAGAACACCAGGAGGAAATGGCTTCGAGCGTCGCGATAAACTTGTTGCGTTTTAATAGGTTCTCTGATGTATCCTTCAGATTGGTATAGCGCTGCGCGTCGCCGGTGACGGCACATTCCTGATCAAACAGCTTTTGATCTACGCCCGTCCAAACGGAGATCGTTTCGGCGTTGTCAAAATCACGACACTCTTTTTTGGCTTTATTGATCGAATCGGCAATGTCTTTTTCAGAGCCTGAAAGGTCGTTAAGATAATACGAACTGACAGGCAATCCGATCATCTGCGTTGTGACGATCTGACCGTGGGTCATGGAGGCGATCAGCGGATAGAGCTTTCTCAGCTCCGCCTTATTGCTGAGCGTCAGATTGCCCATTTCCACGAGCCAATCACCGAGCAGCGTATTGTCGTCATATTGGTATAGATTGAGGACGCCGTATGAGGTCAGCGCGAGCGACTCGGAGCCGATCTCGCTCACTTCTTCGGGTGACGTTTCTTCGGGGTCGGGATCGGGCATCTTGCCGTCGTTCGCGTTCACCCGCGCGATACCGTTTTGATATTTGGTCGAGAAATCGTGGATCACGTCAACCAATCGCTCTGCGCTTGACAGGTAATCTCTGTCGAGCTGTGCGTAAGGATCGGCGCCCGCCTCGACGCCATCCTCATTCTCGGGGAATTCGAGGATATCCTTGTTCTGATACACGCGGCTCGCCCAATTATCCTCGGAGCAATCCGAAACGCCGAGCGCGAGCTGATTATAAACGGTCGTGCTGACTGTGGCAGCCGTTTGGAGCAGCAGCTTTTGCAGCATTTCTTTATTGAGCGAATCACTCAGGTAATAGTCGCCGAGCTTCATATTGAGTTCGGGGATCTCATACAAATTGAGGAATCTCAGCGCCGTCTTTGCGTTATAGCTGCCGCTCTCGACCTTGCTTTTGAATTCCTTGATGATGTTGTATTGTTCGTCGATCACGGAATCCAGACCGGGATACTGCCGCGCGACAAGATCCTTATAGTTGATCGTGCTGAAGCCCGAGGTCATCTGCATCATACGCACGTCGGTGATCGCCTCGTCCTTATTCTCGGTGGTGCTGTAGCCGAGGATGACCGCGTCTTCATCCGTACCTTCGTTCAGATTGCCCTCAACGGGGGTAAAGCCGTCCTTTTTACAAGCGTCTGCCGCGGCGTCTGCGGTCTTTCCCTGATAGACACGCACCTCGCCGACATACCGCGCCTTGGCTTCTTCCGCTCTTACAAGGAACCCGAACATCTGAAAATGCGCCAAAAGACCTATGATAAGGGCAAGTGCGACGGCAAGAGACGCGTAAAGAACCTTATTCGTTTTCTTCATCAGCGCTTGTGTCAGTCGGTTCATCTTTTGCTTCATCTTTCTTGCCCTCCTTTCTCCGCTTTTTGAAATACAAGATCAATATGATCCCCGCGATAATGATCACGCCGCCGATAATGATGATCAGGGAACTATGATCCGTGATCACAGACGCAAACAGCGGCGTCGAGACCTCTTTGGTGTCTGTCATCGAAAAGCCGCGCGCAGGATCGTCTGCGTGCAGATATTTATACGCCTGATATTGGCTGAGGTTCTTTCCGACGGTCGCCTTACCGTTGCCGGTCGAGCTGATCCCGATATAGGTTCCGTCGTCTAAGCCGCCGCTGTACAGCTTAGCGGAAGAAAATGTTCCGTTTTGCAGGCAGAGATTGTTCCTTACTCCGTTGGCGGTATTATTGCGGATGACCGTTTCTTCTGCGACCTCGATATCGTCCATGGAATCAACGTAAACACCGCCGCCGTTTTTGCCTGTCGCCGTATTATCCGTAACGGTTGAACCGACCAGATAGACGTAATTGGATACAACATAGACGCCGCCGCCTGTTTTGGCGCTATTATCGTGAACGGAAGTGTGATACAGCATCGTAGCATTGTTCACTTCAGGGCTGCGTTCATCATCGATGCAGATCCCGCCGCCCTCGTCTTTGGCGGTACAGTGATGGATATCGCAGTCGCTGATGCGAATATCATGCTGACCGTAATCGTTGCGGCCATTGGCTACGATGGTGATCAAGTAGATTGCGCCGCCGTCATCTTCGCTTTTACATCCGTTGAATTCGACATTTTCGAGCGTCAGCTCCGCGGCGTTGCGATAGCCTACGCCTCCGCCTGATTCTTCTGCGGAGCAGTTTTCAAACTGAGAATTGCTGATCGTGTTAGGATACACGACGGAGTCAAACTGGGAGCCGCCGGAAGTGATATACAGACCGCCGCCGCACTCGGCTCGGCAATTACTGAATGTCAGCTCGTCGGCTGTGATCGTGCTTCTGCCGATATTGTAATATCCCCCGCCGTAATCCTCCGCCTGACAGTTGTTGAAGGTACAGTTGTCAAACTTGTTGACCTTTCCGACAGTCTCAACATTCTCAAAGCTGATCGCGCCGCCGCTTTCCGCCGAGCATCTTTCAAAGGTAACGCCTTCAAGGCTGATATCGGGCTTGCCCGAAACGCAGATCGCGCCGCCGTTGCCCTCCAAAGCGGTACAGAAGATGAACTTTGTGTCCTTCAGATCCAGATTACCCTCGCAGTAGATCGCGCCGCCGTTGCCCTCCTTTGAATGACAGTCGGTGACGGTGCCTCCGTTCATGGACAGCGTGCCGCCCTTTTCCACTTTGG
Organism: uncultured Clostridia bacterium; assembly: GCA_946406145.1. Taxonomy (GTDB): domain Bacteria; phylum Bacillota; class Clostridia; order Oscillospirales; family Acutalibacteraceae; genus Ruminococcoides. Next base: position 3,695 of record CAMJJL010000016.1, read on the forward strand.
CAAAGCCGCCGCTCTCTTCACAGCCGCCGTGATAGATACCGCCGCCTTTCAATGGATAGGTGCGGGCGTCCGCTTCATCCATACTCGTCATTCCCGTCGTACAGAGAAAGGTCTCGCCGGTATCGCGCGTCGGATCGGAGTCGATGATAGAGAGCTTGCCGCGGTCTTTTATGACAAACAGCGAATTCGTCGCGGCGTTGTTCAACAGATGTCCGTTCAGGTCAACATTGACGGTTTCTTCGGTCTCCAGCGTTTCGTTCACGGTAGTATCTTCCGTGAGCTTCACCGTTAAGTCGCTGTGTCCCAACGCTCGTTTCCACGCGTGTCGGAAGGTAGGATACACCGCCTTATTGCCTTGAGAATCGACCAGTTCTGTTTGCGCCATGCCCCATACGGTGAAATCCAGCGTCGTGTTGGAGCTGTTGAACGGATACGAGTATGCGCTGTACGGCTCGTTGAGCATCTCCTCGCCGTCGGCGTAAAGCTTGATCCTGCCGCTGTGATGGCGAACGGTAAAGCCGCCGCCGAAATCAAGGTACATCTGAAGGTAGTACGGAACCGTATCCGAACGCTCGAACGTCCATTCCATCGTTTTGCCTTCGGATAATTCGTCCTTGATATCCAGAATATCGGAACTTCCTCCGGTCTTATAGCCGATTTTCAGCGTCGCTTTGTTCCATCCGGACGCCTTGGATTCGGTCGTGATCTCGAGCTTGTAGGTGACGCCCTGCGCCGCGTGCGCAGGGATAGAGATCGGCAGCGCCGCCAGCAGTATCAGCAGAACGAGAACGACGGATAAGAACCTGCTGATCCGCGATCCTGTCTTTTTTTGTTTGATTGAGGTCTTATTCATAGGAACCTCCTTTTATTATTCTAAAATAGTCACAAAAGAGTCATTGCGAGGAGCAGACACGCGCGTCGGCGACGTGGCAATCTCAATCTATCGTTAACAGATCCTTTTACACTTTGGTTTTCTTCTTCTTTTTGGAAACCGCGACCGCGATGACCGCGCCGAGCACTGCGCCTAACGTCAAGCCGCCGAAGCCCCAGAGCGCGATCATACCGCTGCCTATTGCGGAGGCGGTCATGTTGCCTGCGGATTCGTCATAGGTCTTTGCGATATCGCTGAGCTTGAAGAATACATACGCCTTGCTTTCTCCGAAGAGCTTATCCTTGACCGATTTATAGCCCGAATACAGCTTGGAGTAGTTCATATAATCAGCATTGGTGAGATTTTCGGCTCCCTTTTCGCCGAGCGTATGGATATTGCCGTCCATACCGCCGGGCGCGGAAGCGGTCTCAGTGATCTTGAAGTCGGGCGTTACGGGCTTGCCTGCCATCGAGTTTTTTGAGACATAGATCGCCAGCCATTGCTTGCCCTCGTCGGCGTTGAGGTCGGCGCTGTTGCCGGTTTGTTTTTCGTTCTTATTATAATCCGCGCGGTTGCACTCGACCGCCTGATAGTTGAGCTGGAAGCTCTCGCCGTTCTCTGAGGTATAGTTGTCAACAAAATACTTGGGGATGGGCTTGAGCTTGACCTCGTCTGTTTTAACAAGTGTATAGATCGTATATCCCGCCGTCGCAACTGCAAAGAAAATAGTGAGGACTTTGAGCATTTTGCTGAGACCGGAAACAAAATCAAATTCGTCGCAGATCGAGTCCATATCTACCATGAATTTGTTATCAATTCTTTGACTCTCTAAAATGACACCCGGATCCATTTCTTTCGGTAAACGAGGTACGATATACTCAGCAACTTTATCACCGGCTGTATTCGCAATTACTTTTGTCACACCGTAAATAACACCGGCAAATAAGGTAGCTCCCAACAGAAGAAGGATCGTTTCACCATCTGTCATCTGATCATCATTTCCTGTCGGGGAAGTGTTATTCGCTCTGGTTGCCGCGCCGGTATAAGCGATAGAGCCGTCGGTCTTGAACATCTCGCGGTTGATTCCCGAATAGATCGAGCTGTCCATTCCGGAGAAATCCACCTTTTTCTCTACATCCTCTTTCCACGAATCATAATCCAGAAATGCGTAACGGAGCAGCTCGTGGAAGGAAACGAAGTTCATGCCGCCGCGCTGACCCTCGGTAAACGCCGCCGCCATCGGATAATAGCGCTCGACGTCGTCTTCATCGACCTCTTCCAAGAAGAAATCGAGCAACTCGCCTTTTGCAAATTTGCCACCCTCATAGTTTTTCAGAGCTTCATAGAGGACGCCTGTTTGTGCCCACTTCAACTCGTCGGCAACGATATCAGCCTTCTTTTCCTCATCGACTGTATCAGAGTTGCCGAATTCAGCTTTGATCTCTTCTTCCTTTGCGTCTGTTACGGATAAGCCGCGCGCTTCATAATCGAGGAACTCAAAGCGCAGATCGGATACGGCTTTGGAAAGGTCCATTGCCAGAGAGCCGTATTCCGTATCGAGGAACTGTGTGCGCTTGGAGGGCGTGTTCAGGTCGGGACGGCTTTCCTCCAGCTCGTCAAGCATATCGTCAAAGTCTTTTTCTGCAAAGCGGTCGATCCATGTATTGTCGTTCGTATCTGCCGCGACTGCCAGCAGGGATTCTACGGTACGGATATACGCGACGTTGCCCTGCATGATGATCGTCAGCAGGTCGGGCAGCTTACCGTCATTTTTGTCGGTGATACTCTTGGTCACGCCGACCTTATCCTGCAGGGTCTCGCTGTTGAGCAGATCACCCAGCGGCATACCGGTATCGTCGTCGGTGAGCTTATTGAGCAGGTCGTGAACGGCTGTCGCCTTAGCTTTGCCGACTTTGTAATTCGCGCGGTATTCACGGATCGTCGCCATAAAGTCGTTGAGCAGCTCCGCGACCTGCGTCTTTCTCTGGCGCAGCACCTCGGTATACTCGGTGGTGTTGAAATTTCCGTCCATGTTCATCACGGCGATATCGGTTATCGATTCGCGGATGTCGTCGGTGGTCTTGTAGCCCATCATGACATAGGTACTTCCGTTATCGTTCAGGTTGCCGTCGATGGGCGTGAAGCCCTTGTCGTCCAGCACCTTCTTAGCCGCTTCCGCGTCCTTGCCGTAGGCGACATAGACATCAGACACATATTTGCCGGTGCTTACCGCTGCGACCGTATTCATCGGAACGAGCGCGATCAATGTCAGCGTCAGTACCATCGCGACGAGGGTTTTTAATCCTTTTACTACTTTCATCATGCCGTCTCCTTTATGTAGTTTTTAGCCTTTCCGTTCTATCAATTTAAGAGATAAGGCAGAAGCGTTTTTTACGGCGCTTCGCGCCTACACCTCATCAGTCGCCTTTGGTTTATGCCTCGGTTTTCTTCTTCTTTTTATTGACCAACACGGCGATGATCGCGCCGAGCACTGCGCCTAACGTCAAGCCGCCGAAGCCCCAGAGTGCGATCATACCGCCGCCTATTGCGGAGGCGGTCATGTTGCCTGCGGATTCGTCATAGGTCTTTGCGATATCGCTGAGCTTGAAGAATACATACGCCTTGCTTTCTCCGAAGAACTTATCCTTGACCGATTTATAGCCTGAATACAGCTTGGAATAGTTCATATAATCGGCGTTACAGAGGTTTTCTGCTCCTTTTTCACCGAGTGTATGGATATTGCCGTCCATACCGCCGGGCGAGGACGCGGTCTCAGCGATCTTGAAATCGGGCGTTACGGGCTTGCCTGCCATCGAGTTCTTTGAGACATAGATCGCCAGCCACTGCTTGCCCTCGTCTGCGTTGAGGTCGGCGCTGTTGCCGGTTTGTTTTTCGTTCTTATTATAATCCGCGCGGTTGCACTCGACCGCCTGATAGTTGAGCTGGAAGCTCTCGCCGTTCTCCGAGGTATAGTTGTCTACAAAATACTTGGGGATCGGCTTGAGCTTGACTTCATCTTTCTGAGCCAGCGTATAGATCGTATAGCACGATGCGGCAACAGCGAGGAAGACTGTCGCGAATTTGAAAAGAACGACAGCCTTCGAAAAGATATAATAATCACCGCTGTATCGTGTGAATCTTCTCCCCATAAGTTCCTCTACCGGAGCGACTCCTTTACTGCCTTCTTTACCGATTTTAATCAGGCTTTGAGCTTGATTGCCGACCAAATCGACCAGAGCCGCTTTTTTACCGTATTCTGCAGCACCGTACAAAACCCCGGCAAAAACCGTAGAAAACCACAGCACTCCGATCAGGAAAGCCTCGTCGCTGACCTTGGTCGTTGTTGTATTTCCTTTAGAGATGTTTTCCGTTCTTGTTGCCGCGCCGGTATAAGCGATAGAGCCGTCGGTCTTGAACATTTCCCGGTTGATCCCTTTGTAAACAGAATCTGTTGTATCGCCGGATAAATCCGCGTTTTTCTCAATATCCGATTTCCAAGTATCAAAGTCCATAAATGCGTAGCGGAGCAGATCCCGGAAGGAAACAAAGCCCATACCGCCGCGCTGTCCCTCGGTGAACGCCGCCGCCATCGGATAATAGCGCTCGATATCGTCTTCATCAACTTCTTCCATGAAGAAATCGAGCAGCTCGCCTTTTGCGAGTTTGCCGCCCTCGTAATTTTTCAGCGCTTCATAGAGGACGCCTGTTTGTGCCCAGTTCAACTCGTCGGAAACGATATCAGCCTTTTTTTCCTCATCGGCTGAATCAGAGTTGCCGAATTCAGCTTCGATATCTTCTTCCTTTGCGTCCGTTACGGATAAACCCAGCGATTCATAATCGTGAAGATCCTTACTGAACGCAGCTACAGACGAGCTGAGGTTATCGACGATTGTGCCGTATTCCGCATCAAGGTACTGCGCGCGCTTGGAGGGGGTGTTCAGGTCGGGACGGCTGTCCTCCAGCTCGTCGAGCATATCGTCGTAGTCTTTTTCCGCAAAGCGGTCGACCCATGTGTTGTCGTTCGTATCCGCCGCGACTGAAAGCAGGGATTCTACGGTCTGGATATAAGAGATATTGCCCTGCATAAGGATCGTCAGCAGGTCGGGCAGTTTACCGTCGTTCTTGTCGGTGATGCTCTTGGTCACGCCGACCTTATCCTGAAGGGTCTCGCTGTTGAACAGATCGCCCAGTTGTTTGCCCGAATCGTCGTCGGTGAGCTTATTGAGCAGGTCGTGAACGGCTGTTGCCTTGGCTTTTCCCGCTTTGAGGTTGGCGCGGTATTCACGGATCGTCGCCATAAAGTCGTTGAGCAGCTCCGCGACCTGCGTCTTTCTCTGGCGCAGCACCTCGGTATACTCGGTGGTGTTGAAATTTCCGTCCATGTTCATCACGGCGATATCGGTTATCGATTCGCGGATGTCGTCGGTGGTCTTGTAGCCCATCATGACATAGGTACTTCCGTTATCGTTCAGGTTGCCGTCGATGGGCGTGAAGCCCTTGTCGTCCAGCACCTTCTTAGCCGCTTCCGCGTCCTTGCCGTAGGCGACATAGACATCAGACACATATTTGCCGGTGCTTACCGCTGCGACCGTATTCATCGGAACGAGCGCGATCAATGTCAGCGTCAGTACCATCGCGACGAGGGTTTTTAATCCTTTTACTACTTTCATCATGCCGTCTCCTTTATGTAGTTTTTAGCCTTTCCGTTCTATCAATTTAAGAGATAAGGCAGAAGCGTTTTTTACGGCGCTTCGCGCCTACACCTCATCAGTCGCCTTAGGTGACAGCTTTTTTCTTGCGAGAACGGCAGCCCTTTTGCCCGCAATGCGATATTTCCCTTAACAGGGGAATCTCCTCGAGGGGAAGCCTTCATCATGCTGTCTCCTTTTTCTTCTTCTTTTTGTTGACCAACACGGCGATAACCGCTCCGAGAGCGCCGCCGAGGATGAGCGACCCGAAGCCGATGATCGCCACCGTACCGCTGTTCATGGCGGAGGCGGTCATGTTACCCGCCGCTTCGTCATAGGTCTTGACGTTATTGCTGACCCTGCTGAAAATATACTTGGTGTAGTCGCCCGTAAGGTTTTGCCATATCGTGCTGAATGAGGAATAATCCTTGAACGCCTTGCTTACCACGTTGACCGCGCCCTTTTCGCCGATCAGGTGGACATTTCCTGCATAACCGTCCGGAGCTGTATTGCTGTCCTGAATGACAAAGTAGGGCGTGAGGGGTCTGCCCGCCTTGGAGTTTTTGGAAGCGTAGAGGACGAGCCACTGCTTGCCCTCGTCGGCAAGGAGATCGGCACAGCTGCCCTTTTGCTTTTTATAGTCCTTGCCGAAGTATTCTTCACGGTTACACTCGACCGCCTTATAGTTGAGCGCGTAGCTGCCGCCGTCGGAGTCGGTATAGTTGTTGACGAGATACTTCGGGATCGGGAGCTGCTCTACGCTCCTGTCGCGGCACAGGTCGATGATCGTCAGGACGGCTGAGGCAACCGCAAGCGCCATCGTAATGAACGATATGATCCTGGTGAGCCGTATCATAAATCGCGCCCTTGTATACAGACCCAGCTGCTCGACTCCCGTGTACACGTTACCCGATCTGCTGAATTCCGCTGTAAAATCGTTCTCGGTGATTGCCTCCTTAAACAGTTCAAATACATCATCATCCATGATGATATTCATATTCGGCTGAAGAAGCTCATCCAGAAGATCGTCGTAAGCGGCTGCTCTGACAGCCGCGTTAGCAATCGTATTAAAACTAAACGCTAATCCCGCGCCGCACACCGTCGAAAAATACGTGATCGCGGTGATCGTGGTATAGGTATCCATCTGTTCATCTTTGCTGCCGGTCGTACCGTCTGCGGTGTTGTTCGCGCGCTGTGCCGTGCCTGTCAGAGCGACTGAGCCGTCCTCCTTATACAGATCGCGGTCGATATTCTGATATACCGACACCTTCTGAGGAGCGGCTAAGTTGTTTTTATAATCATCGTATACCTTTTTCCAGCTTTCATCGTTGGTGAACGCATAGCTGAGCAGCTCCTCGAAATTAACAAAGATCAGACCGTAACGCTGCCCCTCCGAGAGTGCCGCCGCCATGGGAATAAAGAGCTCCGTGTTCTCGGGGTCGTGTTCCTCAAGGAAGAAAGCGAGCAATTCGCCTTTTTTGTAGTTGCCGCCCTCGTAGTTTTTCAGATTCTCATAGATCTCAGCGATCTTAAGCCACTCCTGCTTTTGGAACACCGCTTTCCCTCCGGCTTTTGTATCGCCGAAGGTCTTTTCGATACCCTCCGCGGTCGCCGTATCGATATGCAGATCCATCGCCTCATAATCCATGAGCTTACCGCGAAGTTCCGAAACGTCCGCGCCGAGAAGTCCGGCTTCATATCCATACAGATTCTCAATGTATTGTTTGCGCTTGGTTTCTGTATTGAGCTCGGGACGCTCCTCCTCGACCTTGTCGAGCAGGGTATCATAATCCGACTCGGCAAAACGGTCGATCCAACTGTTATCGGCAGTATCGGTCGCCATCGAGAGCATCACTTCGATCGACTTGATGACCTGTGGGTTGCCCTGTAACAGAATGGTGACGAGGTTCGGGAGATTCTCGGGGTTCGGCGCATCAACGCTCTCGTCGATACCGACCTTATCCTGTAAGGTCTCGCTGTTGAGCAGGTCTCCCATCTGCATGCCGGTATCGTCATCGGTGTAGTTGTTGAGCACATCGTGAGCATAGACCGCCTTTGCCTTACCTGCTTTGAGATTGGCGCGGTATTCCCTGATCACCGTCATGAGCTCATTGAGGGAATCTGCGATCTCGGTCTTTTGATCCTTGAGCAGTTTTTTGTAATCCTCCACGCTGTAGTCGCCGCGCATATTCATGACGGCGAGATCGGTGATAGAGTCGCGGATGTTGTTTGTGATTTTGTAGCCCATCATGGCGTAGGTCTTGCCGCCGTCGTTGAGGTTGCCGTCTACAGGGGTAAAGCCCTTGGCGCTGAGTGTATTTTTCGCCTCGGCGGCGTCCTTTCCGTAGGCGACATAGATCTCGGAAACATATAAACCGTTATTCGCTGCCGCCGCTGTTTGCAGCGGAACAAGCGCGATAAATGTCAGCGTCAGAACCAACGCTACGAGTATTCTTACTCTTTTCAATATTTTCATGATACCGTCTCCTTTATATGGCTTTTGCCTTTCAAAGGACACAACGTGTCCGCCGAAAAGTTCGGATGAAGCGGAAGCCTTTCCCTCTATCAATTTTCGTGTTGAGGCAGGAGCGTTTCCTACGGCGCTTGGCGCCTACACCTCATCAGTCTGTCCGCAATGCGGACATCTTCTCTAACAGGGGAATCTCCTCGAAGGGGAGCCTTCATCATACCGGCTCCTTTTTCTTCTTTTTGTTGACCAACACGGCAATAACCGCGCCGAGCGCTATGCCGAGCACCAAGCCTATGCAGCCGAACAGCACTGCTGTGCCGACGTTGAAGGATTGGGCGGTTCCGGCTGCGCCGAAATCAGAAGCGTCGCCTTCCTGCGGCTCGCCCGCAGGGAGCACGGTATTGTCTGTTTTATAGAACACATAGACGCTGTATTTGCTGGTGATATTCTGCCATGTCCGGCTCAACGCCGAATAATCCATGAACGCGGCGCTTGCCAGATTCACTGCACCCAATTCGTTGATGATCGAGATCTCGTTTTCATATCCCTGAGGCGCGTCTTTGCTCTTCTGTACAATGATATCGGTCGTTACCGGCGCTCCGTTTGTTTTGTCCGTTGTTGCGTAAAGCACAAGCCACTGTTTGCCCTCGTCGCAGAGGAGATCGGCGCAATTCCCTTTTTGCTTTTTATATCCGTTTCCGAAGTATTCTTCACGGTTACACTGTACCGCCTTGTATGTCACCGTGTTCGGTTCTTCCCCACCGCCTTTGACGTCTATCATATATTCGGGGATCGGGAGCTGCTCTGTATCATCGGTCTTGAGCAGAGAAATCACTGTCATTACGGCGGACGCTACAGCGAGAACGATCGTCGCGAACTTGAAGAAATTAGAGATATACTTTGTGTAAACAGCGCCGGGGTCGTCAATAAAGATGTCTTTTACATCATATTTCTTTATCAACTCGAGTGTCTCATCTCCATGGCTGAGCGTGATGGTCTTCCATTCACTCTCAGGCAAAAGGATTGACTCTCTCCTAACATAAATCGGAAAACCCTTTGACTCGTCAAAATACGCGGCAATCTTTGAAAAAACGATGAACGACGCGAGCGACACCGCCGTACAAGCCCATGTGATAGCCGACGCGGTAGCGATGGATGACCACTTGGAATCTTCGTTTTCTTCAAGACTTTTTACGTTTTCGGAGCGCATCGCTTCGTTCGTCATGGCGACCGAACCGTCCTCCTTGAACACATTACGGTCAACGCCGTCATATACCGACATGCCTCCCATCTCCGAGAGGCTCGATTTTAACTGATCGAGCTCCTTTTTCCAAGCGTCATCGTCGAGGAACGAATAGCGGAGAAGGTCAGAAAGCGAAACGAAGCTCAGTCCGGCTTTTTGACCGTCAGAGAGCGCCGCAGCCATAGGATAAAGCTCCTCGGCGTCAATTTCGTCGCGCATAAAGAAGTTGAGCAGTTCGCCTTTTTTGAATTTTCCTCCCTCATAGTCCTTCAGCGCAAGGTAAAGAGAGCCTATCTCGGCAAATTGGTTAATCTTCATTTGAGATTCGATCTTGGCTACCTCTTCGTCCTTATTGGAAGACGCAAACTCCTTTTTGATCTCCTCTTCCGTGGCGCTCTCAAGCTTGAGCTTTCCGTTTTCATATGCGACAAGATCATTCCTCAGCTTTGCCACTGCTTCCGTAAAGCCGAGCACGATACTCTCATACTCGTTGTCAAGCTGCTGTTTTCTTTTTGTCTCGGTATTCAATTCCGGCCGCTTATCCTCGAGCTCATCGAGAAGATCGTCGTAGCTTTTTGAAGCAAAGCGGTCAAGGAAGGTGCCCTCGCTGCTGTCTGCGGAAACCGCGAGCAGTTTTTCAACAGAATTGAGCACAGCGGTGTTTCCCTGCATAAGCAGAGTGATGAGGTCGGGCAGCTTATCCGGATTCTCGGCGTTAATGCTCTCGGTTATGCCGAGCTTGTCCTGCAGCGTCTCTGAATTAAAGAGATCTCCGAGCTTTTTGCCGCTGTCATCTTCCGTATATTTATTAAGCATATCGTGAACGAATATCGCCTTTTGCTTTCCTGCCTTGAGGTTTGCGCGGTACTCCTTTATCGCCGGCATAAATTCGGTCAGGAAGTTCGCGATATTTGTTTTTTGCTGTGTAAGAAGATGTTTGTAATCGGTTACACTGTAGCCTCCGTTCATATTCATAACGGAGAGGTCGGTTATCGCCTGTTGAGGATCGTCCGTGGTCTTGTAGCCCATCATGGCGCAGGTCTTGCCGCTTTCATTGAGGTTGCCGTTTACGGGGGTGTAGCCCTTGTCATTGAGCGTTTTCTTTGCCTCGTCCGCGTCCTTGCCATAGGCGACGTAGACCTCAGATACATATATGCCGTTGTTCTCTGCCGCCCCGACGGTATTCATCGGAACAAGCGCGATAAACGTCAGCGTCAGAACCAACGCTACCAATACTTTTAATCCTTTTAGAGCCTTCATCATGCCGTCTCCTTTTTCTTTTTGTTTTTATTGATCAATACCGCGATAATCGCGCCGAGAGCGCCGCCGAGAATGAGAGCGCCGAAACCAATGATGGCGATAGTGCCTGTGTTGATTGCCGAAGCAGTCATGTTGCCTGCGGATTCGTCGTAGGTCTTGACGTCATTGCTGAGCTTGCTGAATATATACATGGAGTAGTCTCCGGTGATGCTCTGCCATACGGTGCTGAAGGTCGAGTAATCCTTGAACGCGGGGCTGACCACGTTGACCGCGCCCTTTTCGCCGATCAGGTGGACGACGCCCTCGTAACCTGTGGGAGCGGCGCTTTTTTCCTGCACGATGAAGTTCGGGGTAAGGGGCTTGCCCGCCTTGGAGTTCTTGGAGGCATAGAGCACGAGCCACTGCTTGCCCTCGTCGGCGTTGAGGTCGGCGCAGTCGCCCTTTTGCTTTTTGTAGTCCGCGCCGAAGTAATCCATACGGTTACATTCGACCGCCTTGTAGTTGAGAGAATAATTACCGCCGTCCGCGTCTGTGTAGTTATCTACCAGATAATTCGGGATCGGGAGCTGTTCGACGCTCTTGTCGCGGCACAGGTCGATGATCGTCATGACCGCGGAGAATACCGCGACCGCCAGTGTGACGACCATAAAGATACGAGAGAGCTTGACCGCGTAACGAGCTTCATAAACAGCACTGTGGGTGGCGTTGTCCATTGTATAAAAACTAAGATTATCTTCAGACATAAAGACTAAATCACGACCGGTAGCTGGATCGGCAAGAAAGTCAGCTTCATAGTAAAAGTTTCTAATTTCATCGACATTTATATAATGGTATCTTGCCGCTAATGAACCAAGCGTGACGAGCGCGCAGCCGGCGGTAGCCGCCCAGCTGATTGTCGTAATCATTGAGAGCGTATCCATCTGCTCATCTTCCGTGCCGGTGGTGCCGTCGGCGGTGTTGTTCGCGCGCTGCGCCGCGCCGGTCAGGGCGACGGAGCCGTCCTCCTTATACAGATCGCGGTCGATATTCTGATAGACCGAAACGTCCTCCAATTTGCCGAAATCCGCCTTGTTCTTTTCGACATACTCCTTCCAGCCCTCATCTGTTGTAAAGGCGTATATCAGGAGCTGTTCCAAGTCTACGAAGGGTAAGCCGTAAAATTGACCCTTCGAGAGCGCGAACGCCATCGGGATATAGATTTCACGCTCGTCGGCATAATCCTCGGGAGTCATAAAGAAAGAGAGCAGCTCGCCTTTTTTGAATCTTTCATACTCGAAGTTGTTCAAGTTATCATAGAGCATAGCGATACGCAGCCATTCCTGATAACGAAGCATCGCATTCGCGTCGTTTTCGATATCGCCGAACTTATTTCTGATTTCTTCCTCGGTCGTGTCCCAGAGCCAGAAGCCGCTGTACGCATAGTCGCGCAACTTTCTGCCGACTTCGGCGGATTGTGCGGCAAGCACGTCTGCGGTTTCTCCGTAGACATTATCGGCATACTGGATCTGCTTCGCTTCGGTATTGAGATCGGGACGCTCGTTCTCGATCAGACCGAGCACGCCGTCATAATTAACATCTGCAAAACGGTCGAGCCATGTATTAAACGAGGTATCGGTCGCCATCGAGAGCAAGGTCTCGATCGACTTGATGACCTGCGCGTTGCCCTGCAGCAAAATGGTAATGAGGTCGGGGAGATGATCGGGGTTCTCCGCCTCGATACTTTCCGAAACACCGACCTTATCCTGCAGGGTCTCGGAATTGAGCAGGTCGCCCATCTTCATCCCGGTGTCGTCCTCGGTGTAGTTGTTGAGAAGGTCGTGAACGTAGATCGCCTTCGCCTTACCTTCTTTGAGATTGTAGCGATATTCCTTGATAACGGTCATGAACTCATCGAGGAATTCCGCGATCTCGGTCTTTTGCCCTTTGAGCAGTTTTTTGTAATCCTCGACACTGTAGTCGCCGCGCATATTCATAACGGCGAGGTCGGTGATGGAATCGCGTATATCGTCGGTGGTCTTGTAGCCCATCATGGCATAGGTCTTACCGCCGTCGTTGAGGTTACCGTCTACGGGGGTGAAGCCCTTATCAGAGAGTGTCTTTTTCGCTTCGTCCGCGTCCTTGCCGTAGGCGACGTAGACCTCGGAAACATACTTGCCGTTATTATCTGCCGCCGCGACGGTATTCATGGGAACGAGCGCGATAAATGTCAGCGTCAAAACCAACGCTACCAATACTTTTAATCCTTTTAGAGCCTTCATCATGCCGTCTCCTTTTTCTTTTTGTTTTTATTGATCAATACCGCGATAATCGCTCCGAGTGCTCCGCCGAGGATGAGCGCGCCGAAGCCAATGATGGCGATAGTGCCTGTGTTGATTGCCGAAGCAGTCATGTTGCCTGCAGATTCGTCGTAGGTCTTGACGTCGTCGCTGACATTGTAGCAAACATAGAGCTTATTGTCTCCCGTGATGTTCTGCCATGTCTGGCTGAAGGTAGAATAGTCCTTGAACGATCCGCTGATGATGTTGATGGCGCCTTTTTCTCCTATCATATGAACGCCGTTAGGATAGTCCTCTTGGGTACCGTATCGGGATATGAGGAAGCTCGGCACGATCGGATTGCCCGCCTTGGAATTCTTGGAGGCGTAGAGCACGAGCCACTGCTTGCCCTCGTCGGCAAGGAGGTCGGCGCAGTTGCCCTTTTGCTTTTTATAATCCGCTCCGAAGTACTCTTCACGGTTACACTCGACCGCCTTGTAGTTCAGCGCGTAGCTGCCGCCGTCGGCGTCGGTGTAGTTATTTACCAGATACTTCGGGATCGGTAGCTGTTCGAAGGTTTTATCGCGGCACAGGTCGATGATCGTCATGACCGCGGAAAACACAGCGATCGCCATTGTGATGATACCAAGCGCCATGGCAAGCTTCACAGAATAATGCGCGTTGGTCATTTGTGTGTAATGCAAATCACCGTCGAGCCCTTCAAAGTTTTTCACGTTAGCCATATAGGCGTTATACTTATCATCTTTTAAGATAGCGCCTAATACCTCGTCATCCCAGTCATCGTAGATATCCCAGTAAGCGAGGCTTGCAGCTCTTTTATAGGCAACTGCAGCTGAACCGAGCGTTACAGCGCCTAAGGCAGCGGTAGCGATCCAGCTTATTTCGGTGATTTTTGCTAAAGTATCCATTTTTTCACCGTAGTCACCGGTGGTGCCGTCGGAGGTATTGTTCGCGCGTCTCGCGGCGCCGGTCAGGGCGACAGAACCATCGTCCTTGTACATGTCGCGGTCGATATTCTGATAGACGGAGATATTGGCCATGCCGCCAAAATCAAATTTGGTTTGCTTAGCGAACTCCTTCCAACCCTCTTCGTTCGTGAAGGCGTAGGTCAAAAGACGCTCAAAGCTGAAGAAGGGCAGTCCATAACGCTGTCCCTCCGACAGCGCCGCCGCCATCGGGATGTAAACTTCCATATCCTCGGGATCGTTTTCTTTCAGGAAAAAGTCAAGCAGCTCGCCCGCTTGATAGTTGCCGCCCTCATAATTCTTCAAGCCCTCATAGATCGAACCGATCGTGATCCATTCGTTGTAACGAGCCAACGCCTCGGGATCACTTTTGATATCGCCGAAGGTGTTTTTGACATCCTCTGCGGTGGCGGTATCAATATGCAGCGATAAAGCGACATAATCGTTCAGCTTGTTGCGCAGCGCATTGGCGTCCGCTCCGAGCACGCCGGCGGTCTCTCCGTAGAGGTTATCGAGATACTGGATTCGCTTGTTCTCTGTGTTGAGCTCGGGGCGCTCTTCCTCTACCTTATCGAGCAGAGCGTCATAATCCGATGCGGCAAAACGGTCGAGCCATGTGTTGTCGGCGGTATCCGTCGCCATCGAGAGCAAGGTTTCAACCGACTTGACGACCTGCGCGTTGCCCTGCATGAGGATCGTGACGAGATTGGGCAGGTTGTCGGGATTCTCAGCCTCGACGCTCTCGGTGATACCAACCTTATCCTGTAAGGTTTCACTGTTGAGCAGGTCGCCCATCTTCATCCCGGTATCGTCCTCGGTATAGTTGTTGAGGAGATCGTGAACATAGGTTGCTTTCTGCTTACCGTCTTTGAGGTTTAAGCGGTATTCCCTGATAACCGCCATGAACTCACCGAGGAATTCCGCGATCTGTGTCTTCTCAGATTTTAACAGCATTTTGTAATCCTCCACGCTGTAGTCGCCGCGCATATTCATCACGGCGAGATCGGTGATGGAATCGCGGATGTTGTCGGTGGTCTTATAGCCCAGCATGACAACGGTTTTGCCCTCTTGATTAATGTTGTTATAATCCGTGTCGTATTTGCGCTCTATCGGCGTAAAGCCTTTGTCTGTCAGCACCTGTTTCGCCGCGTCTAAGTCCTTGCCGTAGGCGACGTAGATCTCGGAAACGTATTTGCCGTTGTTTTTCGCCGCCGCAACGGTATGCATCGGCACAAGCGCGATCAATGTCAGCGTCAATACCAATGCTACGATCGTTTTGACCGATATAACTCTTCGCATGATTTACACCTCTTTATGATTCGGCTTCGCGCCGTTTTATCTGTTTTATATGCTTTTTAAATGAAACAATCAGGATCGTGACGACGATCAGATAGGTCAGCATCGGCATCGCTGCTCCGAGATATTGATAGTCTGACTGGATCAGGCTGTTGTAAACCGAATGATACACGATTGCGAAAGAAAGCAGCGCGAAAGAACCGCACAGGAAAATCTTTTTCTGATCTCGTATAAACGAGATTCCCACTCCCACCGCAGTGGTACACAGGCTGTGGAGTAATCCCGCGCCGAGTGTACGGATCAGTGCCCACAGGATATCGACAGAGCCTTGCACTACCACGGTCTCGACCAATATGGTAGAGTTCTCCAGCAGCGCGAAGCCCAAGCCGGTCATAAACGCGATCGTGAGCAGCGTCTGCCGCTCGGAGGAGATGAAGATCGCGTAGATCAGTATCGGCAGCATCTTGATCAGTTCCTCTGTCAGCGGCGTGATATTCGTCGTCACATAGAACAGATTCTGACCGATCAAAGAATTAATCAAGCCGTTGACCTCAGAGATAAACAGACAGCAGCACATACCGATAAAGGTGAACAGCAGCACCAGCCGCGTCTGCTTGCGCACGATCGGGATACCGAGCAGGAACGGGAGCGCAAAACAGATAAAAACGATATAACTTATGTTCTCCATTGTTTTGTCCCCCTTTCCAGTGCAGGCGCCAGAGCGATCATCGCCACAAACAGGATGGTGTAAGGAATAAACCACACCGCTTGAACTTTGACCTGATAACACCAGATAAGATCTTCGATCGTAACACCGACAGCCAGCACGAGAGACATGATATGGAACGCTCTCATGCCTGACAAAAAGTCGGAATACTTTTTGGGTATAATCAGATGCTTCAAGCTGTAATAGGATGAAGCTCCGGCGAACAACATCTCGATCGCACAGGTGATCTTTCGTCCCGAACCTGAAGGCGATAGCAAGATCACCGTTGCGGCGGCGATTGCCGCGAGGGGCGCAGCCAGAGCGATCAAGCGATATTTCTTCAGCTTTGCCGAGCCGTCGTCGATCAGCGAGTCGATCGCACCGTAGTTTGCCGAAAAAAGAAACATATAGCATCCGATGTTTCCGAAGGTTCCGATCTGAAAGAGCTGCGGCAGATCGCCCGCTACAACGTATTGGACGATCTCATATAACCGTTCAATGAACAGGCAGCCAAGCGCACAGCCCACCATTTTTTTATACATTGCTTTTTTCGGTTTAAAAAACTTGATCAGTGAATACACAAAACCGGTCAACGCGCCGAGGCACAGTAAACCGTTGCAGATCAATTCGACTTGATAATTCAAGCTCGATCACCTCCCGAATTGTTTTCCGAATCTATATCAATATCCGATATGACGTCCTTCATTCTGACGCCGAGGACATTCATCAGCTTTCCCATATTAAAGCCGTCGGGAATCCTGTTGCCGTTCTCCCAGCGGTAGATCGTCGTATAGGAAACGCCGATCTCATCCGCTAGCTGTCTTGCCGTCAAGCCGCGTTCTTGTCTCAGTGTTCTGAGGCGTTCACCGATCGCCTTCGCGTCCCTGACGTCATCATACTGAAAGCTGTCGATCGTCTCTTCCGGCGGAAACCGCAGTTTGGCAAATGTTGTTTTCAGCGCATCCTCGGAAACAGGCTTCACGATAAAATCACTGACCGGTACCGCAAACGCCTGCAGCGCGTATTCGGGATAACCCGTTACGAAGATAATGTTCAGCCTCGGATTGATCCGGCACATCAGCTCCGCGACCTCGATCCCGTTGAGCCCGGGCATATCGACGTCGAGCAGGGCGACGTCGACGCGGTGCTTTTTGGTATGCTCGATCGCCTCTCTCTGTTTGGTGAAGCAAACACATTCAGCGCCGGGCAGTACAGACAGCACCTGCCGCTTGATTTCAGCGATAATCAGCTTATGATTATCCAGAATAATGATGTTCATATTTTTCTCCTTAAAACGACAAAGCGCACCCCACGGGATCAAGTCGTCCCGCAGAGTACGCTTTTACGATGTAAACAAATATGCGCAGTGATGATATTATGTATCGAAGTGCACGCGATAGGTGTCATGGTGTAGCTCCTATGAAATGATTAATCGTTATAATCAGGTTCCTGTTCCGGTACAAAAACCATCGCTTTGGTACAGCCGGGGCGGCTGTCGAATGTGAGCTTTCCGCCGCACTGTGATTCAAGGCGTGTTTTTGCGCTTTCCAACCCGACGCCGAGCTCGGTATGCTCCACATCAAAGCCAACGCCGTTATCCTCAACCGTAATCGTATATCCGCCTTCTGTTTTTCGGGAAGAGATCGTGATAACACCGCCGCTCTCCAGCGTGCCGATCCCGTGAATGACCGCGTTCTCGACCAGCGGCTCTACCGTCAGCGGAGGGATACGAAATTCGAGCTCTTCGGTTTGAAACTCTACTACCAAGCCCGTTTCATCATCTACATTTTCAATGTTCAAAAATGCCTTGATGTGCTCCAGCTCCTTGCTGAATTCGATCAGCTCATTTGAGCGCATTGCGTCGATATTACGCCTGATATACAGAGAGAAATCATCGACCGCGTCGGACGCCTTTTTCTGATCCGTCCAGATCAGCGCCTTGATGATAAACAGGGCGTTGTAGATAAAGTGCGGCGAGATCTGGTTTTGCAGAAGCCGCAGGTTTGTATTGGACAGCTCCAGCTCCTTCTGCGTCAGTGCAAGCTCCTTTTTCAAGCTGTCTTCTCTGATCCTCGCCTGATATACGAAATTCAGGAAGAAGTAATACAGATAGATATCGACGATCTGAACATACTTGACGATACCGCTGACGACGCCGAAATATTCTAACATACAGGAAATGACTGTCGTCACCGCCAAATACATGATGATCGTATTGTATCCCGACGTCACATCGTAGAAATAGCGAAGCGAGACGATCACCAGCACGAACAGATAGAACAATGATACACAAAACGGGAACGCTCGCAGCGGACCTTCTACAAAATAATATTCCTTGCTGAAGGACAGCACCGTCAGACCGGTCACACTCGGTCCGATTGTTACGGCAAGCGCGCTGATCAGATTCGGGATCACCAGCAGCCAGCGAAGCACCTTGTTCTCCACCAGCACCATGATCTGCATCATCAATATCGTCGGTGGGATCAGGTATTTGATGATCGTCGTCCAATATCGTATATCCGCAAGGGACGGATCGTTCTCCGACCATTTGCATACGAACTCCACGAACAGCGACAAAACCATAATGATCGCCATGATCCAGAGTGTGAACACCGCCGGCAGTTTATTCTTTCTGTTGGTAAGCATCAATACGACCAATCCGCAGACCAATAAAATCGAGGGATAGTCATATCTTAGAAATTCAATAAACGTAAATTCCATATTATTATTCCATTATTCGATTATTTTAGTATAGTATAGCACATTTATTGCCGGATTTCATTACCAGTTGGCAACAATCAAAAAAACAGCAAAGCAAATTTGTATATACAACTTCACGAATTCTTGAAATAAATGATTCTTTTTGTATCGCATGATTCCGTTTACAATGATCAAATGCAATTAAGACCGAATAAAAAGTGATCCTAAAAAACAATCCCATATCCTCTGTCCGTTTTCGGTATTTTTCTGTAGCGCCGTATGTTGCGCCCTGTGACCGCATGGTAAACTCCTTCATTCGATGGGGTTCAAGAGGCCGCCGATTCGACTCCGATCACTCGGACAACGGAGGGAAGCTTTTGAACCTTCTCTCTTTTTCTAAAAAGGGTGAAACAGTATATCTTAAACCCCATAAAACGTCGGGCTAATGAAGCCGATGTAATCTTTCAATCGAAACGAATGTAAAAATCCGAACCTTGTCATGATGGGAGAAGGGTTCGGATTGTTGCTTGATATTTTTATTAAGGCGAATCATCAAAAATATGAAAATCGTTCCCTTATGTGACGGTTGTGTGAAAGTTATCTGAAAGCTTTGTGAGAATGATTGAAACTCCTTTTTGTTTTTTGTATGATACAAGTGGAAACCCAAACGGAGCACAAAGCAACAAATCGAAAGGAGATCCATTATGATACGAAAACTCTTATCCATTCTACTGGCGCTGATGCTGGTACTCACCCTCGCGATCCCCACTATGGCGGCGTCTGTCGATAGGGCTGATACTGCTGCCGTAGCAGCACAGAGCGCAGAGCTGGCCTTCTCAAACAGCTTCATCACCGAGACCCAATCCGGCAGCGGCTATACCATCGACGGCACGACGCTGACCATCACCACGGCAGGTACCTACCGCATCTCCGGCAGCTGTAATGAGGGTGCGATCATCGTCAGCAAGGGGCTGAGCAACGTCACGCTGATCCTCGATAACCTGACGCTTTCATCCTCAGCGACCGCGCCGATCGTCGTCAAGAAAAGCGCGACGGTCAACCTCCATTTAGTCGGTACCTCAACCCTCACCGATAACGAAGATCTCGCGAACGAGACCTCCTCCGACACAACCATAGCCGAAGCATTTGAAGGCGCGGCGATTAAGGTCAAGAGCGGCTCCTCCGTGACCTTCTGCGGCGACGGTGATCTGAACGTCGTCGCCAACGCGAAGAACGGTATCAAGGGCGGCTCGACTGCCGAATTGATTTTTAACCAAAGCGGTACGATCAACGTAAGCGGCAACGCGAAATACTACGGTGCGACAACCACCGGCGCGGCAGTCAACAACGGTATCGGCTGTGACGGCAGTATCGTCATCAATCAGGGTACCTATGTTATCAAGGCCGCGAACGACGGCATCAAGAGCGCTCCGGACGCGACGGATGAGACCGAAGGAACCACGATCGACACCGAGTCGGCAGGCACCGTGACCATCAACGGCGGCACCTTCGATATCGACGTAGACGGCGACGGCATCCAGGGCGATACCGCGCTGAATATCAACGGCGGAACCTTTGATATCCGCACATGGAAGGGCTACAGCGTGTGGAACGATACCCTTGCCAACGAATACAGCTGTAAGGGACTCAAGGCATCCGGCGACCGTGCCGAAGAAGCAGGCATCGAGCCTGCGCTCAATATCACGGGCGGTTCCTTTGTGCTGAATACGGGCGACGATGCTGTCCATTCCGACGCGTATGCTACCGTGACCGGCGGCACCTTTACCATTCAGACAGGCGACGACGGTATGCACGCCGATACCTCTCTCACCATCGGTACCGAAAACGGCTTAGCTCGCGATCCCGATATCACCATCAACAACTCTTATGAAGGTCTTGAAGGTAGTACGGTCTACATCTATTCCGGCCGCAGTTATGTTGTCGCAAGCGACGATGGCGTGAACGCGGCGGGCGGCAGCTCCAGCGGTTCCGATCCCGGTGCAGGCGGCGGCAACACCTTCAAGCCCGGCGGCGGTCCCGGAGGACGTCCGGGCGGCAATACGAATCCCGGCGGTTCAACTACAACCACAGGTAACTATAATATCTACATCTACGGCGGCGATCTGTACGTCAATTGCGACGGCGACGGTCTTGATTCCAACGGCGGCTTGTACCTCTACGGCGGAACACAGGCAGTATTCAGCATGAAGTCCGGCGGTGACAATTCTCCGATCGACGCTGACGGCGCCGTATCCATCCAGGGCGCTTCACTCTTTGCGGCAGGCTCCAGAGGAATGGACGGCGCGCAGTCAAGCTGGTTCGGCAGCAATCAGAAGTACGCTTCAAGCACCTCGAGCTATACAGCAGGCAAGATCATCAACACCAAGGCAGGCAGCAGCGGCAGCGTGATCTTCAGCTATACACTGCCCAAGGCGGTTAACTTTGTTTTGGCATCCTATCCGACTTCCGTATCGAGCAATGCCCCGTCTATCTCGACCGCGACGAGTGTGACCTCGTGCAAGGGCGGCTCGTGGAGCCACAGCTGGAACTCCGGCACGGTCACGACCGACGCGACTTCCGCTTCCACCGGCGTAAAAACCTACACCTGCACCAAGTGCGGCGAAACGGAGCAGCAGACGATCCCGATGACCGTTATGATCGACGCTTGCGATCATTCTGTTGAGCAGGAAGCGATCGTCGACAAAGGCTACACCGTGACCTTCGCGGGCGACAGCGGCGTGGATTCTATTACCGTATATCAGACGCAGGACTCCACCGGCGCATCTGAATCCGTCTCCGCGACAGGCTCGACCATATCCCGCAGCAGCGCGACAGGCGAGCCGGATTCCACCGGCGACGGTCAGGTCAACTTCACCGTTGTTCTCAAGGATGGGTATACGCTTGACGGCGTTTCCGCAACAGACGGAACCTATAAAAATATCAAGGATTTGTCGAACAACACTTATCGTATCACCAAGATCACCGCTGATACTACCGTTACGATCACAACGCAGAAGAGTGAGGATCCCTCCGCTTACATCCTCGGTGATACAGACAGCGACGGTATTGTCACCATTCGCGACTCAGTGTGGATTCAGCGCGCGCTGGTCGGCATCAGTGTTCTCGCTGACTTTAACGAAGCTGCCGCCGATGTTGACGGCGATGGGTTCATGACGATCAAGGATGCAGCTTATATTCAGCGCTATCTGGTAGGAGTAGATATTCCCTACGCGATTGGTGAAACCGTGAACGGCTGATCCCTCGTCCGACATTACAGCACACAAAAACCGGCAATCACTGCGATTGCCGGTTTTTTCATTACTGTGAGCACACTGACATAGAGATGTGTTATTTAAAAATCTTATTGATAAAACTGTACATACAGACACGCCAAAAGTCAGAGTTATGCGCATAGCCCTCGACGTAATCATACTGATAGCCGAGCCCCATATCACGGAAAACCTCGCTGTAATACTGCGTGGCGCGGATATTGTACGGATCCTCACTGCCTACGGCAAGGTAGAGATAGATCGGCATGGTATCCTGTGTCGGCTGCGGCAGGGAGTCAAAGTACGGGATCGACCAGTAGCTGCCCGAGTAATAGTCGCCCACGGCGATCACATTGCCGTCGGGCGCGATACCGGCGATATAGCCGATCCGATCGAGCCACTGAAAGCCCGTACACAGCGACTTTGCGCCGCCCTCGGATACACCTGCAACAGCGTTATTCTCACGTCCGTCGGCTACCGCGTAATGCGCTTTCATAAACGGCATGAGATCGACGGCGATATCGTCCACCGTCTTGTCATAAGCGGCTCGCATCCGGTAGCCGTCAAGCTCCTCCTTGACACTCTGTTTGCCCGTGTACATATCCACGCCGACGATGATCATCGGCGCGGCAATGCCCTCGCGGAACATATTGCCGTACAGCAGATGCAGATAGGAATCCTCATGCAGATGACCGGTATAATCACCGCCCCAGCCGTGGATCATATACAGCACGGGATAGGCGGCGTTCGCGTCATAACCGGGCGGCAGCAGGATGTTGACGCGCTTGTTGTCATCGGCAGTCGTCGAGAAATAAGTGACGTCGGTCACCAGCGTGCCGTAATCGGTGCCGCTCTGTCGCTCGAACCACGAGGAACCGAGGTTATAGTCATTCGCTGTCGCATAAGGGTCAAACGAAGATCGCTCTTGAGTCGGCTCAGGCGCATCGGTCTGAGCGGAGGCTGTTACCCGGGGCGCATCGGTCTGAGCGGTCGTGGATTGTTCGGTTGCGGTTGCCGCTTCTGTCGCTTTAGCCACTGACTCTGTTTGCGCCTGCGGTTCTTTTTCATCCGCGGTAGCGGAATCGTTCTTGGCGCACGCAGCGATCCCGAGAGCGATAGAGATAATCAAAAGCAGGATCGGTAGTTTTTTCATCATACCACTTCTTTCTTATGGATTGCGCTTTTGCGCGAGAGCTTTTTCATGCCAAGCGACAGCAGATACGCCGCGAATCCCCAAGCGAGGAGCATGACGAGATTCTCGAGGATCACGAGCCACCACGCCTTTTCATAGTCGAGGAAAGCAAAGGGATTTTTGAACAGCATATAACTCAGCATATCCGACTTGAAGAACAGGTAGAATCCACAGACGGAGATGCCTGTCATCACGACGCCGAGGACGATCCTCACAGCTCTGTTTTTCAGCTTTGAAACTATGATGCCAAAGTGCAGCCCGAGGTGTAACCCCATCAGTACGAACGACCAGTGCGACATCGCCAGATGTCCCTGTCGGACGATGGATGACGGCAGGATCCCGTTCATAAACGGCGTCGCGAACCGGCTCATCATCATGCCCGACAATGCGGTACACACAAAGGACAGCAACAGCAGGCAGTTGACGGTCAGCTGAAATATCCTAAGTGGGTTGTATTTGCCCTTGAAGATAGCCGCATAGAATTTGCGGTTCAATATCTGATGCACGATCGTCAGAGCAAACATCGCGATACCCAGCCACTCATGCGCGAGCTGTTCCGTCACTTGGAACGCCATCAAAAGCAGCAGCGTAACTGTCAATGCAAAATCAACGACGCGTTTGACGATAGTATTCGACTTCATTCACTCCACACCTTTCATATCAAATAGCGCTTAAGCTCCGCGCGATCACACAAAGCTTTCTCCTTAGTAACCCATTTCCTTCATCCATGCTTCTATGGTCGCCTGAGAGGTTCCGGCCGCGAAGCGCCTGCCGTCTTTCCAAGTAGAATCGGGTGCGAGTGAATGTAGGTTGGATGCGCTTGTACCGAGCGGACTGGAAGCGGAAGTGCAAAACGGGATGATGGTTTTACCCGAGAAATCATAGCTTTCGAGGAAGGTACAGATGATCTTGGGAGCCTGTCCGTGCCAGATCGGATAGGCGATCACAATCGTGCTGTACTGCTCCATATTCCCGACCTCATTTGCGATCGCGGGACGGGCAGTCGGGTCGCTCTGTTCCCGATCGGCTCGACAGTTGGTATAATAGGCGATATCCGCGTCTGTATACGGAACAGCGGCTTCGATCTCAAAGAAATCAGCGTCCAGATATGCCGCCGCATACTGCGCTAAGGGCTTGGTATTGCCCGTGCGGGAGAAGACAACAACAAGCGTATCATTGGCGTCGTTATCCTGTTCCATCGGCTCGCCGATCGGATAGCCGGCCGTCATCCCGACAAGCCATCTTTGGATCAGGGTCGCGTCGGTGATATCGACGCCGTCACCGAAAATATCGGCAACTTTCAGTTGTGCATCGGACAGTGTGAGCGAGCCCACCAAATGCCGCTGGATCACAGTCACGTCGATGACGGTGACTTCTCCGTCGCCGTCCGCGTCGCCGCAAAGCGGAGCTTCAGCTCCGAATACAGACGGCATTGTGAACAGCGATACGATCATCATAACCGAAAGTATGACAGCAAACAGTTTCAAGCTTTTAGAACGGTTCAGCATATTTTTCCTCCAGATAAACTTGGTTATTCATTAACTGAGTCAGACTGATCTCGTATTATTTCATTTCCTTTTCCCAGAAACGGATGACGTTGATATTCAGGCTGTCGGCGACCTTTTCCAGCAAATGGACTTCCTCTGCAGTAAGAGTAATATTTGCCGCCTTGACGGCGTCCTCTACGTGCTTTTCCTTCGTCACGCCGATGATCGGGAGGGTGTCCTTTGCGATCGCCCACGCCACAGGGATCTGCGCGGTTTCAACACCGTATTTTTCGGCGAGCTTATTGAGCTCTCCGTTAAGAAGCTCGAGCTTATCGAGAACGGGATTATAGGTTTCTGCTCTCGCCGAGCCTGCAGGCATCGGGTGTTTCGTATCGTATTTTCCCGACAGTGCGCCCTGCTCGAGCACCATATAGGAGAAAAATATAATGTCGTTTTCCTTACAATAATCAAGGATGCCCGAATCCTCGGAGGAACGGTTGATCAGGCTGTAATGATTCTGTACCGCGCCGAGCTTTAAGCCATGCGCTTTTAATATCTCATTCGCCTCTTTGATCTCGGCAAGATTGTGGTTGGAAACGCCGAGGATCGGAACATCTTCCCTACCTTCAAAGTATTTTGCCATTTCCTGCGTCCATTTCGGTGCGTCCCAGACGTTATGGATCCAGTAAATATCAAAGTGAGTGAGCTTCATCAGTTCGAGCTGCATCTCAATCATATCCTTGAAGGCGGTCGGGCTTGCCGGATCCGCGCACTGCGGTGTAAATTTGTCGGATACCAGACATGAGCCATCCTCACAGTCAGCTACAAAATCCGCGAGTACCTTCTCACTGGTTCCCATGCCGTAAGCGTAGGCGGTATCCCACAGGTTCAAGCCGTTCTTCATAGCCGTGTCAAAAATCGGTCTGAGCGTATCGGCGGTAAGACTGCCGCCGAAGGTGCCGTCGTTGCCCCATGCCCATGCGCCGAGGGCGATTTTCGGTAAGTTTTTCATCTTTACATTACTCCTTTATCATATTTTCGTCAAAAGATTGTATGCCTCTTGAACAGTAGTCAGTCCGTGTTCTGACACAGTGTCAGCATCTATACTATACCCCTATTCTGACACGTTGTCAATATGTTTTTTCAATCTTTGCCCTAAAATTTTCATTAGTTTTGATTCTGTTTCGTTGATCGTTCACTTATTGACAGTAAAATCAATGATTGCTATAATACATGTAAATGCAAATAAGGAGAGCTTGTCATGGGACTTATCAACAGCTACCAACGAAGTCTGGTAGAACGAACCAAAGAAAACAAGACCGCGTTCATTATCTATACCGTGCTCCGCATCCTGATTGTCGTGGTCATGGTCAGAGCGATCATCATCGGCAACTATGAGGGTGTGTTCACCTGCGTTTTGACACTGCTCTTGCTGCTCATCCCGTCGTTTTTGAAGGGTGCGCTGCGGATCAGTATTCCGCCGCTGTTTGAATCGATCATCTATCTGTTCATCTTTTCGGCAAACATTTTGGGCGAGCTGGCGCATTTTTACTCGCATATCCCGATCTGGGACACCATGCTGCATACGCTCAACGGCTTTCTCTTTGCGGCGGTCGGCTTCTCCACGGTCGATCTGCTCAACCGCAACAGCAAGAAGATCAAGCTGTCCCCTCTGTACATAACGCTCGTCGCGTTCTGCGTGTCTATGACCATCGGCGTATTATGGGAATTCTTTGAGTGCGGTATGGATCTGTTTTTCGGCAAGGACATGCAGAAGGACTTTATCATTGACACCATCCGCTCCTGCAAGCTCGATCCCACCGGCAACCAGAAGATCGTAGAGGTGAAGGATATCGTCAACACGACCATCACGACCCGATCGGGCGAGGTGACCACGGTGGAGGGCGGTTATCTGGATATCGGTCTTTTGGACACGATGAAGGATATGTTCGTCAACTTCATCGGCGCCGTTGTGTTCTGTATCTTCGGGTTCATCTATGAGACGGTCGGCTCCAAGAACAAGACAGCGGCAATGGTTGTTGAGGGCTTGAAGATCCGGCCTGCCACCGAGAAAGAGGTGCACCAGATGAACGACAATAAGCAGGTCGCAATCGAAGAAGTAAAGCAAAAATTCAAAAAGAAGAAAAAGAAAAAGTGATAAAAAATCGGACGCCGTCATGACGTCCGATTCATTTTATTCCGCACTAACTCATCGGGGCAAAAGGATACGAATCACTCTTTCGATTCCCTGCTGATGAAGTAGCCGCCGATCTGATTCTCAGTGATCAAAACGGATTCCTGATTAAATAACGCGCACAGATCCTGCGCGATCTGCTTCACCGTTTCCCTCTCGACGCCGATCATCTGTAATACAAAGGAATTCTCCTCCGTATAGGTTCCGTCCTCGTGATAATAGCCGCCCTCTTCGGTATTGACAGAAAAGGGAACATGGTAGCTTTGACACACCTGCTTCAATATGCCCTTATATTGTTCCGTTTCGAACAGCTGTTTCTTGGTGACCGCGTCATTGAGTCCGATATAGATCCGTGTTTCTGTCAACCGAACAGTGCCGTCCGTTTCCCCAAAAAGGCCGGACAACGGATCAAGCGCGTTTTTGAGGGAACGTTCCCATTCCTCTTTCATCATATGATATAAAAACGACTGCGGATTCTCTTCTCTGTTCATGATTCAAACCTCTCTTTCACGGCATGGGATCGATTTCAAATTCAGTATAAGCCATCTCACAGGTGTTGTCAACCAAAGTGATAGGATGATTTTTATGGACAAGCCGCCGATTTTTTGCTATGATGATACCGGAACATTTCAAGGAAGGGCTGCATATGAGAAAAGACCGATTCGTCGCGTTCTTTGACGCGATCATGGCGATCATCATGACCATCGCCGTACTGCAATTCGCCGTGCCCGAGGGCGCGAAATGGAGCGATCTGAGCGACTTGGGATTTCAGGTCATGGTCTATGCGATGTCGTTCTTCTGGCTGGGTATGTTGTGGATCAACATCCATAACATGTGGCATGATGTGGAATACATCACCCGAGGCGTGCTCGTCATCAACATCATCATGCTGTTCTTCACATCCATGATTCCCTTCTTTGTCATCTACATCGGACGGTATTTCAACGAACCTGTCCCACAGCTGCTCTACGGCATCGATGTGATTTGCGTGAGTATCTGCAATCACCTGAGTCTGGAACTGCTCAGCAGACAGAATCCACAGCTCGAAGCATCCGTCACGTCGCTGCGACGCACCGGTGCGATCGATCTTTTCATCAAGATCCTGGGTATCGTTATCGGCATGACGGTCTATCCCCCCGCCGTCGCAATCTCTGTCTTCATCGCAGGTATCATGCTGTTGATCAACTTCATGCTGATGCGAAAAAGAAATCAATAACAGTCATACTGATTTTCAATAAAAACTCGACAGCCGTATCGAAATGATCCGATACGGCTGTTGCTTTTATTCATGGAAATGGTAGTCTTTGTGATAGCCTGCCCGTGTTCTCACCCATTTTTCGGTGATAATGGGCTTTGCGTAGCCCCATTTTTCGAGCACGGTATAACTCAGGTGGTGAAAGCCGTTCTTTTTCATCACATTGGCGGAGGCGTGATTCTGTGCCATTGTGCTGGCGGTGATGATCCGTACATCCGTTTCCTCCAGCAGATACTTCGCCATCAAGCCGAGTACCTCGGTAGAGATCCCTTTGCCCCACCATCGGCGCAGCAGACGATTGCCGACGCTCACCTTGTGCAATGCAGGACGATACCCGTAGATCTCCGCCAAGCCGCACCATTCGCCGTCAACATACACGCCGAGGATCAGGGCGCTCTCGATACATTCGTCATACAGATGACGGATCACATACTCGGCGTCATGCTGCTTTTCATACAAAAAGGTCGGCAGATACCGATAGACCTCTTCATCCTCTGTCAGCTCGCGCAGACCGTCCGTGTCATCGAGCGTCATCGGAGCCAGTGTGACACGCTCACCCTTTATGGTGGGAATCTCGGAAAACAGCTTTTTCATGAAAAATCATCCTCTTTTGATAGTATGTCAATGAGAAACTACCGAGGGGCTATCGGTTTGACGCGACAGCCCCTATCAGGTTGCTTTATTTCTTCTTTTTAGACAGCTTACTGATGCTGTAGATCGCCAGCGCGATTGCGAACACAATGCCGGCGACCGCGAGCAGCGGCATTCCGGTCGATGTTTTCGGCTCTATATCTACACTTGCAAGCAGGCAGGAACCGATAAACAGAACGCAGGCGATCAGGGAAAGCACCACGTACTTGACATAGACGCCGATCCGATCCAAAGGCTCCTCATAGCCGGTGATCTCCATGTTGATCTTCGTCTTGCCGCGGGAAAGCGCCTGCATGGTATCGGCGAGATATCCTGGGAGCTTGCCGATCTTTTTGCCGGTGCTGAGGATATCCTTTCCGACGTTCAGGAGCACTTCCTTGATGTCGAACTGCTCCTTATTGCGTTCGACCAGCTTGTCGGACAGCAGCTTGAACAGATCGAGCTCCGGACAGAGCTGTTCAAGAACGCCTTCGATGGCGATCAGCGATCTGCCGAGCATCGTGAACTGACCGGGCAGAGTGATGTGATGCGCCGAGGCAAGCTCGGTGATCTCATCCACAAGAACGGACATGTCGATGTCGCTGATACCCTTGGAGCCGGAATACTTGTCAAGGAACATCTGCGCGTCCTCTACCAGCTTATCGCGGTTGGTCTTTGCGGAGGTCGCGCCCAGAGAGGTGATGCCGTTGACCAATCCGTCCGCGTCGCCGGAGAGCAGCGACAGGATCAGATCCTGGATTGTGTTGATATCCTTGTCACTGACGTGACCGATCATGCCAAAGTCGATCCAATAAGGCTTGCCGCCGGAGAGCATGATATTGCCCTGATGGGGATCGGCGTGGAAATAGCCGACGTCAAGGATCTGGTGAACATAGTTCTCCGCGACAGCCTGACCGATCTTGAGCGGATCATAGCCGTCCGCAAGGATCCTGTCCTTATGGGATACGGTATAACCGTCGACAAAGGACATGGTGAAAATGCGCTCTGTCGTCAGCTCGTCATAGACGGTAGGACAGGATATCTTGTTTTCATCTTCAATACAATTCTCTTTAAAGAACTGGGTGTTCTTTGCCTCGATACGGAAGTCGAGCTCTTCGTCTGTAACCTTTTCGAGCTCTTCAATAACCGAGACCAGATCGATCATCTGATCATCATCGGTATCGGTGACAACGTTGACAAGACTCGCGAGCTTCTTGAGGATCTTATAGTCCTCGCGCATCATATCCGCGATCAGGGGACGCTGCACCTTGGTGACGACGGGGGTGCCGTCCCTGAGCACGGCGTAGTGGACCTGACCCATAGAGGCGGAGCCGAGCGGTTCTTCACGGAACTCCTGATACAGGTCTTCGATCTTCTTGCCGGTTTCCTGTTCAATGACTGCCTTGGCGACCTCGGGATCGAGGGGCTTGACATTCTGTCTGAGCTTTTCGAGCTCCGCGCAGTATGCCTCGGGGAGCAGATCGACACGGCTGGACATGATCTGTCCGATCTTGACGTAGGTCGGACCGAGATCCTCGAGCGTCGAGCGCAGCTCCTCGGGAGTGAAGCCGTTGGCATAATAGTTGTGCGCCGCAAAGATACTGAGCATCTCGGCGCCGCGCGTTTTCTCCTGCTTGCGGTAATCCTTGATCTCGTTTTTGAGCAGTTCCTTCAGCCGGGCGCTCATTTCCTTGGGTTCGCCCTTATTCTCTGCTTTGATCTTGTCGATCTCTTTTTTGAGATTCTCTTTATCGACCTTTTTCTTCTTTTGATTGTTCTTCTTAGCCTCGACCTTCTTTTCAGGCTCAGCCTTCTTTTCGGGCTCAGCCTTCTGCTCCGTCTCGACCCTCTGTTCAGCAGCGATATTCTTTTCGTTATCGATATTCTTATCGTTATTATTCGTCGTCATCGTCAAAACCTCCCTTCGGATCTCTCAGCGGCCAAGTCCAGATCAAACGAATTGCACTGACCAGCGCCGAGAAAAATACAGCGCATCCGATCGCCTTCATCAGCATGACGGGCGTATTCCACCAGTGGTTCGCGAACAGGATCACGCCTGCCGCCATGAGCATAACGGACAGGATCGTCAGCACCCACCAGCCCTTGCGCTTGGAGCGGCGCGCATAGGTAAACGAATGGATCATCGTGCGTCCGCCGTCCAAGATCAGCAAAAAGCCGAACAGCCAAGCCAGCACACGCATGATGTCGCTTCTGAACACCAATACGCAGATACCGACGACGCCGAGCACCAATGCGCCGGAAAATTTCAGATATTCCATCAGCGATTTCTTACCCGAGAAGAAATTCAACATCATCACGATAGCGAGAACGACCAAGGTGTAGCCGAACGCGAGCATCAACGACGGAATAAAGGACTCGGGGCAGACAAGAATGATGACGCCGAGCGCAACCAACAGAATCGACGACATGATCGAGTTCCGTTTGAGCTTGTCTAATGATTCAAAAAGCATAAGTGCCTCCTCTTGAAAATAGTTTCAGAATCATAATTCTTATTTATTTTACCACACAAATAAATAAATGTCATTATTTATTTGTTTTTTCTTTCATTGTTCTTGTAGAAAATGGTTAATTGTGATAGAAGATATTCCGGATTACACAAAAGGAGCTGATCACATGAATACAAGAGCCGACAAGCTGAAAACGATCCTTGGCAATATGTTCTCATTGAAGGCAGCGCAAACGGAGAAAAAAGCACCATAATAAATCAACAAGCCTTATAAAATAGCAGTCGTATTTGACTGCTTTTTGTTGACAACGCTTATTTCGCGTGATAGAATTAAAATGTACAGAGTGCTTTTTTGCAAGGCGCAAAACGATTTAACTAAATGAGTAACACCCCGGTGACCTATGAAGAAAGAATCGCCGCCGCTCAGGCGAAGATGAATGCCTTTAATGAAAAAATGGCAGCTGTCTCCGAAAAGGTCAAAAAGGCGCACACGATAAAAAAGCAGAGATTGCCGAAGCAATCGACTCTATCAACGCCGATCCGGACGAGCTGGATGCCGCGGTCATCGAGGATTATCACGAGAACATGGCTGCGATCGACGCGGATATCGAAGAGATCGAAACCACTGTCCAGCATGATGTAGCCGGGTTCGAGAAGGATGTTGACGACACCATCGAGGGTGATATCAACGCCGCGAAGGAAAATGCCCGTCTTGCTAAAGAGCGCAGAGAGAGCAAGATCAACGCGATCAAGCTCAACGCCCGGATGAAAGCGGACGTGCTCAAGGAAAAGTTCGCACAGAGAAATGACGCCAAGGATAAGGTCGCTATGGAGAGCTACATCATCGATCTCCTCGACTATGCTGAGTGCTGCCAGCAGATAGCGTTTACCACGGCAACAGAAGCGGACATGGCACTGCTCGAGGCTGCTCAGACAGCCGCCGAATATAAAGAGCGATTCGGTGAAGAAGAGGAGGTGGAATAGTGCTCAAAAAAGTCATCGCTCCGATCAAAAACTTTGCAAAGAACAAGCTGCAGATCATGGTCAGAAATGCCGTACAGGAGCAATTCAAAAAGAAGATGGAGAAGCTGACAAGAAGGCTCGCCATTCAATTTGTGATCACCGGCGTCGCGTTCGCGATCGTAAAGGTGCTTGCCTCCCGGGCGGATTCTATCGCAGGTCTGCTGACAAAACCCAAAAAATAATCCTACAAATGCCGGGGTAAAGATTCCTCGGCATTTCTTTGTTTTGTCGAAAGATGATACTGTATGATACCCTCTCCGTCGCCCCCGGTCAGCTCACAGAGGATGTCGGAGCTTTTCTTGCTGCACAAATAATCCGCCGCAGGAACTCCTGCGACGGATTTCATTATGATTGCAATTTGTTACCTTCGGGATCAATCGACCTTGATATTGTAAGGAATCGATACGCCGACCAACGCGCGCTGGATCCATGAGCAGTCACGGATCGTCACATCGTCGTCGCCGTCCACGTCGGCGGCATTTTTGTTGAACACGCTCAGAGAAACTCCGGTCAGGTGACGCTGGATCCATGAAACGTCGCGGATAGTCACATTGCCGTCGTTATCCGCGTCACCTAAAATGATTTCAGGCTCAGTGGGCAGTACAGGCGGATCCGTCGGCTGTACGGGAGGATCGGTGGGCTGTACAACAGGTTCAGTGGGCTTGGGTGTAGTGGGGGTTACCGCGCCGGGAGTGAACGCCTTGCCGATACGTGCCATCGGAACAGTGATGTGATCCTCGTCCTCTTTCTCCATAGAGGTAGAGGAATCGGCGGAATAAGGCTTTGCGGCGTTGTCAGCCATTGAGAGGTCATAGGGCAGGCAGTCCATGCCCGAGGTACCGAAGGTGGAGACCTTCATGATGCCGATACCGTTCGCTTCGATATCAGCAGCGGTGATATCCAGATTCTTGAGCGGAATGGAGACCTCATAGAACATATCCATCGACGCCTTGTGACCCTTGCTGTAGAAATCGGTCAGGGTCGCGTCAACGGAGTCGCCGGCGACGCGCTTGTTGTCGGTGCCTGCCTTGGGGATACCCATCAGCTTGCCGGAGAGGGTCTTGCCGTTGCCCCACTTGATGTTGATACCGGTCTGCGCGCCTGCGATCACAAGGTCATCGGGCATGAGCTCACCGTCATCGTTCGCGGTGTAGATGAACGGGCCGTTGGATGCGTTGGTGGAATAAGCGATAACATGATCGGCGTGCGCGTCAAGCGTCGTACCGGTCGCCCAGAGCGTACCGCTCGCAGTCTCGCCGTGAGTGATGTTCTCGTTGCCGGTGTAAATATACATAAAGACAGGCAGATTATCGATCCAGAGGTTGCCCTGAGTCATGGGGAAGTCCTCGCCGGGAGCGACGATATCCTGCACATTTGCCATCTCGTACATGATGTAGAGGTTGGTATCATCCCACGCGGCGTACATCGCATAGTCGTCAATGCCTTTTTCATGCATCGACCAGTGCGCGTAGACGCGCGGGTCATCGTTCGCGACGCCCTGCGCAATCAGCATGGAGCTCTCCCAGTCGGACTTGTCGCCGTCAACAGTGATGGTCTTGCGCTTGCCGTAGCCGCCGTCCGGGTTGGTGGCATAGTTGCCGCCGATCGCCTCAGCAGTGCTGCCGTCGGTGGCAGGACCCGAGGTAGATCTCTTCTTATAGGTACAGCTCTTGGTCACGGTGCCGTAGCTGTTGGTCGCGCTGATATCGAGCTTGACGGATTCGCCCTCCGCGATATCCGCGCCGAGGGTCAGGTTGACAGTTCCGTTGATGGCGAAATGAGAGCCGCCGTCGATGGTGTAGTAGGCGGAATCAGCGTCCTTGACGGTGACAGTCACGTCAACGGAGCCCTTGAAGCCGCCTCCGTCGTTGGAAACAGTGATCACGGGAACGGGATCGACGCTGTAATCGCTCCATGTCTTTTTGTCAACATCATAGAGCTTGTTGGCGCCGGGGTAAGTCATATCAGTAGTCTGACCGTCGCCGTTGTTGCTGAAAATGACCATGTCGAACTTGTCTTGGGGAACGGTGTACTCATACACGTCGGTCTCACCGCTGACCTTGGTCATCGCAACGCCCGGCCATGCCTTGTTGTTCTCCTCGGTGTTCTTCTTCCACATGTAGCAGGTCGGGGTGAAGCTCGCGCGGCAATAGATCTTATCGCCTGCCAGAGCCGACACGTTGACGACCGCGACAGTGATCATCGAAGCCATCATCAGAACCGCCAGAATGATGGCGAGTAGTTTTTTTGAGATTTTCAAAACAATCCCTCCTCTTTCATAATAAATCCTAAGGAACAGTATAAGCCGATCACGCACATGAGATCGCCGCGGACGGAACATTGCCGCAGCAGTTATCCCAAAGTGAAATGCTCATATCTATTTAGATTTATTATAATCGGTCGGATACCAAAAGTCAATAAATTGTATCGATTCAAAATGATCAAATCACACAGCTTTTATAGAATCCGGATCAATTGTCATAAAGCTATTGACAAGCAGCCTGTAACATACTATATTGCAAGTATCACCCGTAAAGGGGGATGCGTGACGCAGGACTTCATCTATAAACCGACCGATAACGGCACCTATGCGGTGGCAGGCTATCAGGGCGATGAAAAGGATGTGAAGATCCCCGACTGCTTCGGCGGCGATGTGATCTCGGTGATCGGCGACAAGCGGTTCAGCGGTCACAGCGAGATCGCGGAGGTCAGTGAAAAGGCATTCGACACAAAGGAGCTGAACACATAATGAAGGAACGATATGATGATCTGCCGAACGGCTATCAGGAGACGATCAAAAACGGACTGGGCGCCCTGCGCGTATTCAGCCGTGCTTCCCACGGAATCGGCACACAGGAGGAACAGACTGAGCGGCTCAAAAACGAGCTGGATACCGCGGACGCGATCGTGATCGGCGCGGGCGCGGGGATGAGCACCTCGGCAGGGTTCACCTACAGCGGCGAGCGCTTTGAGCGGTACTTCTTCGATTTCAAGCGCCGCTTCGGGATCAAGGACATGTATTCGGGCGGCTTCTACCCCTTCCCCGACAATGAAACACGCTGGGCATGGTGGGCACGCCACATCTACTTCAACCGCTATATCAACGCGCCCAAACCCGTGTATCATGAACTGCTGGAGCTTATGCGTAACAAAAACTACTTTGTCATCACAACGAACGTGGATCACCAATTCCAGCGCGCCGGCTTTGATAAAACCCGCCTGTTCTATACGCAGGGCGATTACGGTCTGTTCCAATCTGTGAACCGCCGGCTGCAAAAGACCTACGACAATGAAGATTGGGTCATGCAAGCGATGGAAGCGCAGGGTTTTGTCAGGGATGAAAACGGCGTTTTCCAAGTGCCCGAGGATCAAATCATCAAAATGCGGATCCCGACCGAGCTGATTCCCAAGTGTCCCGATGACGGCAGTGATGTGGTGATGAACCTGCGCTCTGACGACAGCTTTGTCGAGGACGAGGGCTGGCACAGAGCCTCGGCGGCATATTACGACTTTCTCAAAAAACACGAGAATGATCATGTGCTCTATCTGGAGCTCGGGGTCGGCGGCAATACGCCTGTCATCATCAAATACCCGTTCTGGCAGATGACGCTCACAAACGACAAGGCAACCTATGCCTGCCTGAACTACAATGACGCCGACTGCCCCGAGGAGCTCGCCGTGCAGTCGATCTGTATCCGCGCGGACATCGGCGATATCTTGCAGGAATTACGATCATAGGATGAAACGAGCAAACTGTACAGGATACGAAAACCGTTTTGCGTTGCAAGACGGTTTTTGCGTGTTAGGCAGATATCCATGCAGCGTGATGATATCATGTCGGATTTCCGACAAATCGGCATCCCTTCTGATGATACCTTTTTGATCAGGAAAAAGTACAGAATACATATTGACTACGCTGTTTTATAGATGGTATACTACCGATAATACCGATACATCATCAGCTGATACCGAGAGATCAGGACAAGAAAACATGATCGGATCATGTTTTGCCGGGATACCCGGCGTTGGCACGACACGGATCGCCGATCCGGGGAGCGAAACGGATAACAGCACAGCATATAACAGCAGGGAGACTGACAGGATGAAAAACGAAGCAAAAGAGTTTGACATACAGGAATATCTGACGCGAGGAGTGGAGCGCGTTGTATCGGAGGCACTGAGGGCAACGCTCAAGGATCCCAAGGAAAGCGCCTTTATGCTGCGTTTTGCCGCGGCGACCAAAGCGGCGGCAAAGCGGAGAAAAAAGCTCGAAGAAAGCGGAGAGCACATACCCACATTCCTGATCGCGAGCATCACCAGCGAGTGTAACCTTCACTGTGCCGGCTGTTACTCGCGTTGCAACCACGCGACCGCAGATGAGGTACCTGTCTGTCAGCTTACCGGAAACGAATGGCTGCGTATCTTCCGCGAAGCGGATGACCTGGGGATCAGCTTCATTCTGCTCGCGGGCGGCGAGCCGATGCTAAGACGCGACATCATTGAAGCGGCGGCAGAGAAGCCGAACATCCTGTTCCCGATCTTCACGAACGGCACCTATATGGATGAAGCGTACTTTGCGCTGTTTGACAAAAGCCGAAACCTCCTGCCCGTGATGAGTATCGAGGGCGAAAAGGAGATCACCGACAAAAGACGAGGCGAGGGGATCTATGACAGGCTGATCGGCAACATGGACGAGCTGCACCGCAGAGGGCTGATCTTCGGCGCGTTCGTTACCGTGACCAAGGAAAACATCCGTGAGGTCTCCTCTGACAGCTTCCTGCAAAAGCTCGCCGAACGCGGATGCAAGGCGGTAATCTTCGTCGAATTTGTCCCTGTCACAGAGGACAGCAAGGAGCTGGCGCCGGGGGATGAAGAACGCGAGTATCTGCGCGGCGAGATCGCACGGCTGAGAAGAGAGCGACCCGAGATGGTGTACATCTCTTTCCCGGGCGATGAAAAAAGCTCCGGCGGATGCGTTGCGGCAGGCAGAGGCTTCTTCCACATCAACTCCCACGGCGGCGCCGAACCGTGTCCGTTCTCCCCATACTCCGATGTAAACGTCCGTAACACCTCTCTGCGCGAGGCGCTGCGGTCGCCGCTGTTTACCGCTCTCAGGGACGGCGGGATCCTGATGGAAGATCACGCGGGCGGCTGCGTTCTCTATGAGAAGCGCGAGTTGGTCGAAGCCCTGCTCACAAAATTCAATCAATAAGCCGATATCAGATCATTTCACAAAGAAACCGCATGGCTGCACCCGCAAACGGCAGCTCCATGCGGTTTAATACTAATTTCTGATAAAACACTTTAAATAGATATTAGCGGAGACTTTCGCAGAGCGAGGCGGAGGACGCAGGCAGGCTGGCGCCTGTCAAGGACAACAACGAAGCTATGCGGAATTCTACGCAATAGATGTTAAAGTGTTTAATTAGATATTAGTATAATATTGTTTGACATAAAGATGATAAAACTTGGTATGTTCCTCGTTGATCTCAGCATAAACAGCGGCGCGGTTTGCAGAAATGACAATCATAGGATATCACAAAAGCGTGAGGAAAGCCCTCACGCTTTTTCCGTGTATGACGGGCATATCAATGCTCTGTGGTGAAAGTCCACCGAGGCGT
>CAMJJL010000017.1 GCA_946406145.1 uncultured Clostridia bacterium
GAGCTGACCAACGTCATCCGCTGTATGAATCCGCGTTGTATCACCACGACGGAACAGGAACTCGATCATGTATTCCGCCTGACGGATAAAGAGAATAAGATCTACCGCTGTATCTACTGCGAAACCAAAGCTGAAAGGAAGTATTAAAGATGGCAACTTTTATCAATGAACCTGCCCATACTTTTAATGAATATCTGCTCATCCCGGGTTACTCCTCCTCGGAGTGCGTACCGGCAAACGTTACCTTAAAAACCCCTCTCGTCAAGTACAAGAAGGGGGAAGAGAGCGCGATCACCATGAACATCCCCCTTGTATCCGCAATCATGCAGGCGGTTTCCGGCGACAAGCTCGCCGTAGCCCTCGCGACACAGGGCGGCGTGAGCTTTATCTACGGCTCACAGAGCGTTGAGAATGAGGCGGCGATGGTCAGAAGAGCCAAGAGCTATAAGGCAGGCTTTGTCCAGAGTGACAGCAATATCCGTCCCGACGCGACGCTGGCGGACGTCATCGAGCTGACCGAGTGCACCGGTCACAGCACACTGGCTGTCACCGAGGGCGGTAAGCCCGACGGCAAGCTGCTCGGCGTTGTCACCAGTCGTGACTATCGTATCAGCCGTATGGATCTTTCCGAGAAGGTTGAGACCTTTATGACCCCCTTCGATAAGCTGATCTACGCTTATGAGGGCGCGACGCTGTCCGAGTGCAATGACATCATCTGGGAACACAAGCTCAATTCTCTGCCCGTTATCTCCAAGGACGGAAAAATGAGGTATTTTGTGTTCCGCAAGGACTATGACAGCCATAAGGCGAACCCTAACGAGCTGCTCGACGAGCATAAGCGTTATGTTGTCGGCGCGGGTATCAATACCCGTGACTATGCCGAGCGTGTTCCCGCGCTGATCGAGGCAGGCGCCGATGTACTGTGCATCGACTCCTCCGAAGGCTTCTCGGAGTGGCAGAAGCTGACCATCGACTGGATCCGAGAGAACTACGGTGACAGCGTCAAGGTGGGCGCGGGTAACGTCGTTGACGCGGAGGGATTCCGCTATCTTGCCGATTGCGGCGCCGACTTCATCAAGGTTGGTATCGGCGGCGGTTCGATCTGTATCACCCGTGAGACCAAGGGCATCGGACGCGGTCAGGCAACTGCGCTGATCGAGGTCTGTGCCGAGAGAGATAAGTATTTTGAAGAAACCGGCGTGTACATCCCTGTCTGCTCCGACGGCGGTATCGTGTACGATCACCATATCACATTGGCGCTGGCGATGGGCGCCGACTTCATCATGCTGGGCAGATATTTTGCCCGCTTTGACGAGAGCCCTTCCAACAAGGTCAGCATCAACGGTACCTATTATAAAGAGTATTGGGGCGAGGGTTCTCAGCGCGCGAGAAACTGGCAGCGCTATGACCTCGGGGGCGACAAGAAGCTCAGCTTTGAGGAAGGCGTCGATTCGCTGGTTCCTTACGCAGGTTCGTTGAAGGATAATGTCGCGCTGTCGCTCAGCAAGGTCAAGTCGACCATGTGCAACTGCGGTGCGCTGACTATCCGCGAATTACAGGAAAAGGCGAAGCTCACGCTCGTATCGGCTACCTCGATCGTCGAGGGCGGCGCGCATGACGTTATCCAGAAGGATAAGAGCTCCGCGATGAAATAAATATGAATGGTAGGGACGGTCAATGACCGTCCGCGGACGAGCAATGCTCGTCCCTGCAAAACTCGGAGGTATATGAAATGAAAAAAGTCGGGATCATCATGGGCTCCGACAGCGATTTGCCGATCGTCAAAAAGGCGACCGACATGCTGTCGACCCTCGACATTCCTTTTGAAGTACACGTTTATTCCGCGCACCGCACTCCCGTTGAAGCGTCTGAATTCGCAAAAAACGCTCGCGAGCGCGGCTTTGGCGTGCTAATCGCCGCGGCAGGTATGGCGGCGCACTTAGCAGGTGCGATCGCCGCGAATACGACACTGCCTGTCATCGGCATCCCCTGTAAGGGCGGCATGATGGACGGTCTGGACGCCCTGCTCTCTACCGTGCAGATGCCCACCGGTATCCCGGTAGCGACTGTGGCGCTGAACGGCGCGGCAAACGCGGCGCTCTTAGCGGCGCAGATCATCGCCGTTGAGGATGCTCAGCTTGCCGCAAAGCTGGATGCAAAACGCAAGGCAGACGCGGCAGTGGTTTTGGAGAAGGATAATACCATTTTGGAGAGATTATAATTGTCTTCCCCTTGAGGGGAAGGTGGGATTTTGACTCTTATAGAGTCAAAAGGTCGGATGAGGCGAAAACCTTTCCGATATAATCAATCTACAGGATGAGATGGAAACGCTTCCACCTCATCCGTCACCGCCTTGATTGGCGGCGACAGCTTTTCCTAGCGGGAACGGCAACCCTTTTGGGCTTTGCCCATTTTCCCTAACAGGGAAATTTCCTCAAGGGGAAGGCTTTGTGGATTGCATGACACCTGAGGAGGTATATGAATCATGGGTGGCTTTTTCGGCATTACGTCAACCGAAGATTGTATGATGGATGTGTTCTTCGGCGTTGACTATCATTCCCATCTCGGAACACGTCGCGGCGGTCTTGCCGCTTACGACGCCGAGGTCGGCTTACAGCGCAAGATCCATAATATAGAAAATGCACCGTTCAGAACGAAGTTTCTGCACATTTTCGACGAGATGAAGGGCACCTCGGCGATCGGCGTCATTTCGGATACCGATCCGCAGCCGATGCTGATTCGCTCTCATCTCGGCACCTATGCGATCTGCAGCGTAGGTATCATCAATAACGCGGAGGAGCTGATCGAAAGGCACCTCAAACATTCTTACGGACATTTCGATGCGATGACCGGCGGCAGGGTGAATTCCACTGAGCTGCTCGCGGCATTGATCGATACGCAATCGAGCTTTGCCGAGGGCATCAAATTTGCTCAGAGCATCATCGACGGCACACAGAATATTCTGATCCTTTTGGAGGACGGATCGCTGATCGCCGCGCGTGATAAAGTCGGCAGACTGCCTGTCTGTATCGGCAGGAGCGAATACGGCTACGCAGTGTCCTTTGAGAGCTACGCGTATCAGAAGCTCGGCTATGAGGACGACAGAGAGTTAGGCCCCGGCGAGATCGTTCTGCTCACGCCGACCTATCTCAAACAACTCGCTAAGCCCGGCAAGAAAAAGCGTATCTGCTCCTTCTTGTGGAGCTACTACGGCTATCCGACCTCGACCTATGAGGGCGTGAACGTCGAGCTGATGCGCTACCGCAACGGCGCGATCATGGCGCACCACGATCAGAAAAATCTCGGTGACATCAACGTCGATTATGTCGGCGGTGTGCCGGATTCGGGTACGCCCCACGCGATCGGCTACGCCAATGAGAGCGGCAAGCCCTTCGCGCGCGCGTTCATCAAATACACACCGACCTGGTCGCGCTCCTTTATGCCGACCAATCAGACCGACCGCAACAAGATCGCGAAGATGAAGCAGATCCCTGTCTATGATCTGATCACCGACAAAGACCTGCTCTTTGTGGACGACTCCATCGTGCGCGGTACTCAGCTCAGAGAAACGGTCGAGTTCCTGTATGAGAACGGCGCCAAGAGCGTGCATATGCGCTCGGCATGTCCGCCGATCATGTACGGCTGTAAGTACCTCAACTTTTCGCGCAATACATCCGATATGGATCTGATCGCGCGCAGAGTCATCCTCGAGCTCGAGGGGGAAGAGGGCTTCAATCATATCAAGGAGTATGCCGACGGTTCTACTGCCCGTGGCAAGAACCTGAGAAAAACCATTTGTGAGAAGCTGAAATTCGATTCGCTGGATTTCCAGTCCCTCGACGGCATCGTAGAAGCGATCGGTCTCCCCAAATGCGAGTTGTGTACCTACTGCTGGGACGGCGAAGAGTAGGCACGTGTGCCTTGGTTCCGCCTTTTGAATTGTTTGTTATGATTTTGAACGGCATCAACGGCGTATCAGTAGTTCTTATATGACAAACAACCGCCATAACTATCACTCAAAGGTGTCTGTATTGAATCAACGTGAATAACGGCGGATCAAGATTTCTGATCCTATAATATACAATGATGTTTCAATGCTCTTTTTCAGAGCAGAAAGGTTAAGAATATGAATAAAAACTCCAAATCCGACGCTTACGCCGCGGCAGGCGTCGATATCACCGCAGGCTATAAGGCGGTCGAGCTGATGAAGCAGCATGTCGCGCGTACCGCGACCGCGGGCGTATGCTCCGATGTAGGCGGCTTCGGCGGACTGTTTGAGCTGGATCTGACCGGTATCACCAAGCCGGTTCTGGTCAGCGGCACTGACGGCGTCGGCACAAAGCTCAAGCTCGCATTCCTCATGGACAAGCATGATACCGTAGGTATTGACTGCGTGGCAATGTGCGTCAACGATATCGTTTGCGTAGGCGCAAAGCCTCTGCTGTTCCTCGACTATATCGCCTGCGGCAAGAATGTTCCCGAGCGTATTGCGGACATCGTCAAGGGCGTCGCCGACGGCTGTGTACAGTCCGGCGCGGCGCTGATCGGCGGCGAGACCGCTGAGATGCCCGGCTTCTATCCCGAGGAGGAATACGACCTTGCCGGCTACAGCACCGGTGTGGTCGATAAGGATAAGATCATCGATAACAAGAAGATGGCGGTCGGCGACGTCGTTATCGCGCTGCCGTCCTCCGGCGTCCATTCTAACGGTTTTTCTCTTGTTCGTAAGGTCTTTGACGTAGAGAACGCCGATATTAAAACGCCGGTTGAGGCTCTCGGCGGCAAGAGCGTGGGCGAGACCCTGCTTACCCCGACCAGGATCTATGTCAAGCCCGTTCTGGCACTGCTCGACAAGGTGCAGGTCAAGGGTATCTCTCACATCACCGGCGGCGGTTTTTATGAGAACATTCCGCGTTCCATCCCCGACGGTCTGTGCGCGAAGATTCAGAAGGACGCTGTCCGTATCCTGCCGATCTTCCGCCTCATTCAGGAAAAGGGAGGTATCTCGGAGCACGACATGTTCAACACCTTTAACATGGGCGTCGGCATGAGTATCGTCGTCCCTGCTTCTCAGGCGGATGAGGCGCTTTCGATCCTCAAGGCTGAGGGCGAGGACGCTTACATCATCGGCGAAATCGTCAAGGCGCAGGGCGAGGAGAAGATCGAGTTATGTTAAAGGCGAAGATCGCAGTACTGGTATCCGGTGGCGGCACGAATCTGCAGGCGCTGATCGACGCGCAGAACAGCGGCATGATCCACAGCGGCGAGATCAAGCTGGTCATCTCCAACAACCAAAACGCTTATGCGCTGACCCGTGCCGAAAACGCAGGGATCAAAGCATTATATATTTCTAAAAAGGAATTAAAAACGCAAGAGGCATTTGAGACCGCCATGATCGACGCGCTCGAAGAAAACGGGATCGACCTGATCGTTCTTGCGGGCTTTATGTCGATCCTGTCGGAGCGGTTCACCTTGCGCTATGACCACCGCATCATCAACATCCATCCGTCGTTAATCCCGTCCTTCTGCGGACAGGGCTACTACGGCTTGAAGGTGCATGAGGCGGCGCTTGAAAAAGGCGTCAAGGTGACCGGTGCGACTGTCCACTTTGTCAACGAGATCCCCGACGGCGGCGAGATCATCGCGCAAAAGGCGGTCAAGGTAGAGGACGGTGACACGCCTGAGACTCTGCAAAGACGCGTCATGGAGCAGGCGGAGTGGATCATCCTGCCGCAGGCGGTAGAGAAGATTTCAGCAAAGCTGCAAAAGCCTTCCCCTTGAGGAGAAGGTGGGCAATTTGCCCTACAAGGTAAATTGGTCGGATGAGGTGAAAACCTTTCCGAAAAGCAGTGAGTGGTAGTGTGTGGAAACGCTTCCACCTCATCCGCTTCACTTTGTTCAGCACCTTCCCCTCAAGGGGAAGGCTTTAATAGGTTAAATAAAAGGGGAAATTTGGAATGAACATCTATAAAATCAACGACATCGCCGAGCTGCTCGACGGCAATACCTATCCGGGCAGAGGCATCATCATCGGCAAGACTGCCGACGGTACCAAAGCCGCTGCTGCTTACTTCATCATGGGCAGAAGCGCTAACTCCAGAAACCGCATCTTCACTGAGCGCGATGGAGCGGTATTCACCGAGCCCTTTGACGCAAGCAAGGTCGAAGATCCCTCGCTGATCATTTATGCGGCGATCCGCGAGTATGAAAACAACCTGATCGTCACCAACGGCGACCAGACCGACACCATCTATGAGGGACTGCAGAACGGCAAGTGCTTCAACAGCTCTCTTAAGAGCCGTGAGTTCGAG
Source organism: uncultured Clostridia bacterium (assembly GCA_946406145.1). Taxonomy (GTDB): domain Bacteria; phylum Bacillota; class Clostridia; order Oscillospirales; family Acutalibacteraceae; genus Ruminococcoides. Next base: position 6,312 of record CAMJJL010000017.1, read on the forward strand.
CCTGACGCACCGAACCTCACACCCCGTATCAGCGGTATCCTGACCTTTGAGGACGGCGACTTTACCTACAAGATGTCCATCCTCAAGTCCATCGATCCCGAGGGCAGTGATTGCGCGCGCTATCTGTACAGCTATCCGTCCAAGGCGGGCTTAGGTCATTTCATCCACACCTATGTCTGCGACGGCAATCCGATCCCGACCTTCCAGGGAGAACCCGAGAGAGTCGCGATCGACGACGACATCGACGCTTTCACCGACAAACTGTGGAACGCGCTGGATGAGAACAACAAGATCTCGCTGTATGTCAGATACATTGACCTCGAGACCGGCGAGGAAGAGAACCGTCTGGTCAATAAGAATAGATAATAGCCTCCCTTCTCTAAGGGAGGTGCCCGATAGGGCGGAGGGTTGATCGTTGGATTACGATATTCTTTGAAAAATTATCTTGATTTTGCGTATCAACCCCGGTCGCTATGGCGACAGCCCCCTTGGGAAAGGGGGCCAAATCAGAGAGGAGTTTTATCAATGAAAGAATTTGAATTAAAATACGGTTGCAACCCCAATCAAAAACCCGCGAAGATCTTTATGAACGACGGCTCCGATCTGCCGATCACGATCCTGTGCGGCAGACCCGGCTACATCAACTTCCTCGACGCGTTCAACTCTTGGCAGCTCGTCAAGGAGCTAAAGGAGGCACTCGGACTGCCTGCCGTCACCTCGTTCAAGCATGTCAGCCCCACCTCGGCGGCTGTCGGCGTACCGCTTTCCGATAAGCTCAAGAAGGCTTGCTTTGTCGATGACATCGAGGGGCTGGATGACAGCCCTCTCGCCTGTGCCTATGCGCGTGCGCGCGGTACCGACCGTATGTGCTCCTTCGGCGACTGGGTCGCGCTGAGCGACGTCTGCGACGTGACCACCGCGAAAATGATCCAGCGTGAGGTCAGTGACGGCATCATCGCACCCGGCTATGAGCCCGAGGCGCTCGAGATCCTCAAATCCAAGAGAAAAGGCAACTACAATATCGTACAGATCGATCCGAACTATGTTCCCGATCCCGTTGAGCATAAGCAGGTCTACGGCATCACCTTTGAGCAGGGCAGAAACAACTTTGAGATCAACCGCGCTTTGCTTGAGAATATTGTCACTAAGAACAAGGAGCTGCCCGAGAGCGCTGTGCGCGATCTGATCATCTCCCTGATCACCCTCAAATATACCCAGTCCAATTCCGTCTGCTACGCGGTGGACGGTCAGGCGATCGGCGTCGGCGCCGGTCAGCAGAGCCGTATCCACTGCACCCGTCTGGCAGGCTCTAAGGCAGATACATGGTTCCTCAGACAGAGTGACAAGGTACTGAACCTCCCGTTCCGTGAGGATATCCGCCGTCCCGACCGTGACAACGTCATCGATGGTTATATCAACCGCAATGAAGAGGATGTTACCGCTGACGGCAACTGGCAGAAGTACTTTACCGAGCAGCCTGCTCCCTTCACCGATGAGGAGCAGAGAGCGTACCTCGATACCATCGACAACGTCGCGCTTGGTTCGGACGCGTTCTTCCCGTTCTCCGACAACATCGAAAGAGCGTATAAGAGCGGCGTCAAATACATCGCGGAGCCCGGTGGCTCCATCCGTGATGACGCGGTCATCGACTGCTGTGATAAATACGGCATGGCGATGGCGTTCACCGGTATGAGATTGTTCCACCACTGATACTTCCGGTGTAGGGGAGAGTCTTGACTCTCCCGATCGCGAAGCGAATGATTGCAGTATTTTTGTGAATGATTTTTTGAAAGATTTCAATTTGGCTGTCGGTTTTTTTGACGGACAACCGGGAGGGTCAAGACCCTCTCCTACAATAAGTTGGTTAAAAGGGGAAACTACATGAAACTATTAGTCGTAGGCGGCGGCGGACGCGAGCACGCCATCATCAAAAAGTTAAAAGAGAATCAGGCGATCGATGCGATCTATGCCCTGCCGGGCAACGGCGGTATCGCCGCTGACGCAGAGTGCGTCAATATCGGCGCGACGGATATCGACAACATTGTGACCTTCGCCGTGGAGAACAGCATCGACTACGCGGTCGTCGCGCCTGACGATCCGCTGGTGCTGGGCTGTGTCGACGCGCTTGAAGCGCACGGCGTCCTCTGTTTCGGACCGCGCAGTGAAGCCGCAATCATCGAGGGCAGTAAGGTCTTTTCCAAGAACCTGATGAAGAAATACGGTATCCCCACCGCGGCTTATGAAGTTTTTACGGATTCAGAAGAAGCTCTCAGATATATTAAAACAGCTCCGTTGCCGACTGTTATCAAGGCGGACGGTCTGGCGCTGGGCAAGGGCGTGATCATCGCGATGACCCGTGAGGAAGCCGAAGCGGCGATCATCTCCATTATGAAGGACAAGAAGTTCGGCAAGAGCGGCAACAGCATCGTGGTCGAAGAGTTCCTCGAGGGCCCCGAGGTCAGCGTGCTGAGCTTCACCGACGGTAAGGTCGTCGTGCCGATGATCTCCTCGATGGATCACAAGCGTGCCGGCGACAATGATACGGGTCTGAATACCGGCGGCATGGGCACGGTCGCTCCGAATCCGTACTACACCGAGGCGGTTGCAAAGGAGTGCATGGAGAAGATCTTTTTGCCGACGATCAAGGCGATGAACGCCGAGGGCAGAACCTTTAAGGGCTGTCTGTATTTCGGCTTGATGATCACCAAAGACGGCCCCAAGGTCATCGAATACAACTGCCGTTTCGGCGACCCCGAAACACAAGTCGTGTTACCCTTGCTCAAATCCGACCTGTTCACCATCATGAAAGCAACTACCGACGGCACGCTTGCGCAGACGGAAGTGGAGTTTGCGGATAAAAATGCCGCTTGCGTCATCATGGCGAGCGAGGGCTATCCGGTCAGCTACGAAAAGGGCTACGAGATCACCATCCCCGAAGATATCGCCGACTGTGTATTTGTCGCAGGCGCGAAAGAGGAGGACGGCAAGCTCCTGACCTCCGGCGGACGCGTCTTAGGTGTGACCGCGATCGCCGACACCTTGCAGGAAGCGATCGATAGCTCCTACAAAATGGTGGAGCAGATCCGGTTTGACAACGCTTTTTACCGTCACGATATCGGGCAAAGAGCGCTGAAAGCGAAACAATAAGCCTCCCTTTTCTAAGGGAGGTGCCCCTGACACGCATGTCGAGGGGCGGAGGGTTGACGGGGTGTGCTATGGCTTTAGTAACCCCCTGTCACCGTGACATTGATGTCCGGTGACAGCCCCCTTAGGAAAGGGGGCCTTTACTACGATTTCCCATGGAGGAACATTATGGTATACAGAGTATTTGTAGAAAAGAAAGAGGGCTTGCAGAATGAGGCAAAAGCCCTGCTCAGCGAGATCAACGAGCTTTTGTCGATCAAGTCCCTGACCGATGTGCGCGTCATCAACCGCTACGACGCGGAGAATATCACCGAGGAGCTGTTCAACTATGCTGTCGGAGCGGTGTTCTCTGAGCCGCAGCTCGATATCGCGACGCCTGAGATCGAAATAGAAAAAGGCGCGCATACCACTGTCTTCGGTGTGGAGTTCCTGCCCGGTCAGTTCGACCAGCGTGCGGATTCCGCCGCTCAGTGTATCCAGATCATCTCACAGGGCGACCGCCCGACGATCCGTTCGGCAAAGGTCTATGTTCTGTACGGTGATCTGACCGACGCCGAGATCGCTGAGATCAAGAAATATGTCATCAACCCCGTTGAGGCGCGTGAGGCGGCACTCACGAAGCCCACGACCTTGGCGGTTCAATATGAGATCCCTACCACTGTCAAGACGCTCGACGGCTTTAATCAGCTCGACAGAGAGGGACTCGAAGGGTTCATAGCGGACTACGGTCTGGCGATGGATATCGACGATATCGCCTTCTGTCAGCATTATTTTCAGTCGGAGCACCGTGACCCGACCATCACCGAGATCCGTATGATCGATACCTACTGGTCGGATCATTGCCGTCATACCACCTTCCTGACCACGATCGATTCCGTGCAGTTCGAGGATGATCTTTTACAAAAAACGTACGAAGAATATATTTCCGTTCGCGAACAGCTGGGCAGAACCAAGCCCGTTTGTCTGATGGATCTGGCGACCATCGCCGTCCGTCAGCTCAAAAAGGACGGCAAGCTCGATAAGCTCGACGAGAGCGAGGAGATCAACGCCTGTACTGTGAAGATGGAGGTCGAGGTCGACGGCGTGACCGAGCCGTGGCTCCTGCTGTTCAAGAATGAGACCCATAACCATCCCACCGAGATCGAGCCCTTCGGCGGCGCGGCGACCTGTATCGGCGGCGCGATCCGTGATCCGCTCTCCGGACGCGCTTATGTCTACGGCGCGATGCGCGTGACCGGCGCGGCTGATCCGACCGTTCCCGTATCCGAGACCATCGAGGGCAAGCTCCCTCAGCGCAAGATCGTTACCACCGCCGCACAGGGCTACAGCTCCTACGGCAACCAGATCGGTCTGGCGACCGGTATCGTGGATGAGATCTATCACCCCGGCTATGCGGCAAAGCGCATGGAGATCGGCGCGGTCATTGCCGCCGCTCCTGCAGAGAATGTCCGACGAGAGGTTCCCACCCCCGGCGATGTGGTCATCCTGCTGGGCGGCGCGACAGGACGCGACGGTATTGGCGGCGCGACAGGCTCTTCCAAAGCGCACAACGCTCATTCGGTCGAGACCTGCGGCGCGGAGGTGCAGAAGGGTAACGCGCCCGAGGAAAGAAAGCTGCAAAGATTGTTCCGCAACAGGGAAGCGACCCGTATGATCAAGCGCTGTAACGACTTCGGCGCAGGCGGCGTTTCCGTTGCGATCGGCGAACTGGCTGACGGTCTCGATATCGACCTCAACGCCGTTCCCAAGAAATACGAGGGCCTGGACGGCACGGAGCTGGCAATCTCCGAATCACAGGAGCGTATGGCGGTCGTCGTCGAGCCCGAGAACGTCGAGGCATTTCTGGCTTTGGCAAAAGAGGAGAATCTGAATGCCTGCCCCGTTGCTGTGGTCAAGGAAGAGCCGAGGCTCACCATGACATGGAACGGCAATAAGATCGTCGATATCTCGCGCGAGTTCCTCAATTCTAACGGTGCGGAGAAGCATATCGATATCACACCGGCCGCTTTGAAGAACTATAACAAAGCGATCAGCGGTACGTTTGCCGAGAACATGAACGCACTCGCCGCTGATCTGAATATCTGCTCCAAGCGCGGACTGAGTGAGCGCTTCGATTCCACCATCGGCGCCGGAACAGTGCTGATGCCGTTCGGCGGCAAGAATCAGCTCACCCCGATCCAGGCGATGGTACAGAAGGTCAGCGTCGAGAAGAAGCACACCGACACCGTCTCCCTGATGGCGTGGGGCTACAATCCGCTCATCACCGAGAAAAGCCCCTATCACGGCGCGTATCTGGCGGTTGTGGAAAGTGTTTCCAAGCTGATCGCGACAGGCGCGTCCTTTGAGGATGTTTATCTGACCTTCCAGGAGTATTTTGAGAAGCCCGGCACGGACGGCAAACGCTGGGGCAAGCCGCTTTCGGCACTGCTCGGCGCGTTCAAGGCACAGCTGAACCTCGGCATCGGTTCTATCGGCGGCAAGGACAGTATGTCCGGCAGCTTTGAGGACCTCGATGTTCCGCCGACGCTGGTATCCTTCGCCGTCACCACCGACAAGGTGAAGAACATCCTCTCTCCCGAGTTCAAGGCGGCAGGTCACAAGGTGGTTCTGCTCGCTCCCAACTACGATGAAAACGGTCTGCCTGAGACCGACAGCCTGATCGAACTGTACAAAAAGGTCACCGACCTGATGCGTTCGGGCAAGGTCTGTGCCGCTTATACACCGACCATCGGCGGTATTGCGGAGGCGGTCATGAAATCCGCGTTCGGTAATGGCTTTGGCTTCCGCTTTAATGAGGAGATCGCGGTCGATCAGCTCTTTGGTTACTGCTACGGTGCATTCCTGCTTGAGGTTACCGAGGATATTGGCAATGCATTGCTGATCGGTACGATCACCGACGACGGCAAGTTCACCTACGGCGTTGAGTCCGTCGCGGAAAACGATATATTAAAGGTATATGAGGATAAGCTCGAGGGCGTTTATTCCTGCAACATCGCAGATACGAAGGCTCCGGTCGAGACCTTCTCCTATACCGCAAACACAACACAGAACAAAAAAGCACACGCTTGCGCCGGCGCGCCGGCCAAGCCCAAGGTGCTGATCCCTGCGTTCCCGGGTACGAACTGTGAGTACGATTCCGCCAAGGCAATGGCTGACGCAGGCGCGGACGCAAAGATCCTCGTCATCAACAACCTGAGCGCCGAGGGCATACGGCGGAGTGTGGAGCAGTTCGCGAATGAACTGAAGACCGCGCAGATGGTCTTTATCCCCGGCGGCTTCTCCGGCGGCGACGAGCCAGACGGTTCGGCGAAGTTCATCACTGCCTTCTTCCGCAACGCGGCAGTCAAAGAGGGCGTGACCGATCTGCTCGATAACCGCGGCGGATTGATGTGCGGTATCTGCAACGGCTTCCAGGCGCTGATCAAGCTCGGTCTGGTGCCCTACGGCAAGATCATCGACACCGATGAGAACTGCCCGACCCTGACCTATAACACCATTTCACGCCACCAGAGCCGTATCGTGCATACTCGCGTGGCGTCCAATATGAGCCCGTGGCTGCGCTTGACCAACGTCGGCGATGTGTACAATGTGCCGATCTCGCACGGCGAGGGACGCTTCTACTGCTCCGAGGAATTGGTGAGAGAATTAGCCGCACGCGGCCAGATCGCGACCCAGTACGTCGATCTGCAGGGCAACGCGACCACCGACGTTCATTTCAACCCGAACAACTCCGTCTACGCGATCGAGGGCATCACCTCGCCCGACGGCAGAGTCTTCGGCAAGATGGGACACTCTGAGCGCTGGAATAATGGACTGTACCAAAATGTGCCCGGCAATTACGATATCAGAATGTTTGAGTCGGCAGTCAAATACTTTAAATGATCGCATGGGGGAGAAGCATTCTCCTTTGAAGATCCATTGAATGAAAAACAGCCTGCGGCGCGTTCCGCAGGCTGTATCTGTCAAACAGGCGTTTTTCTTGTGCCTGAACCGATCAAAGACACTATATATTGATTGCTTGTGCAAATTGCATAAAAACATCTGAAAAATATCGTCGTATTTCTCAAATGTAAATTTTCTGTAATTTCTTGCATTTTCGGGGCTGATATACTATAATAAACCCTGCGTGACTGCACAAGATATGCGATGAAGCGGGAGGTTGCAACGCAAAAGCGTTGGTTTTTCCGTGGAGTATGTCCGATTTTAAACCGGGCGAAAGAATAGTTTGAGCTTTTGATGACATCGGGGTTGCTATGTCATTACTGCGCCACTGTGCTTCCGGTTGCCGCTTTGCGGCTATCGGCTTTTTTAACGGATGGGGTAGGAACACCCGGACGGGTGTTTGGAAAGTTGAACGAAATATCGCACCACCAAACAATATTTAGGAGGCGAAGATATGGCAGTCAAGGAAAAAATCAGAATCAGATTGAAGGGCTATGATCACCAGCTGGTTGATCAGTCCGCAGAGAGAATCGTAGCTACCGCTAAGCGTACCGGCGCGAGAGTATCGGGTCCCGTACCGCTCCCCACCGAGAAGCAGGTCGTTACCATTCTGCGTGCTGTTCATAAGTATAAGGACAGCCGCGAGCAGTTCGAGATGCGCACTCACAAGCGTCTGATCGACATTTTAAGACCGTCCAACAAGACAGTCGAGGCTCTTATGAGCTTAGAGCTCCCTGCCGGCGTTGAGATTGAGATTAAATTATAATTGGTATTAACCCAATATATCCGTCATTGCGGTTTGCTGTCATTCCGAGGGGCTTAAGCCCCGTGGGAATCCCACAAAAAGGAAATGCACTGTTCCTCTTTGTGGGATCGCCACAGCCCTGCGGGCTTCGCGATGACGCGTTGATCGGAACGATCGATATATACCTATTATAATAATCACATTCCCAACCTACCACGCAGACAGGGTCATGTCGGCAAAAGCCGACCAATAACCTAAAAGGAGGATATACAGAATGCAGAAAGCATTAATCGGCAAGAAGATCGGTATGACACAGATCTTCGACGAAAAGGGAAAAGTTGTTCCCGTAACCGTAGTCGAGGCGGGTCCCTGTGTTGTTTCACAGGTCAAGACCGTCGAGACCGACGGCTACGCAGCCATCCAGATGGGCTACGGCGATGTAAAGCCGAAGCACGTCACAAAGCCCCTGCAGGGTCACTTCAAGAAGGCTGACGTAGCTCCCAAGAGAGTTCTGAAGGAATTCAGATTTGATGACTGCTCCGCTTATGAGCTGGGTCAGGTCATCAAGGCAGATGTATTTGAAACAGGTGACAAGGTTGACGTCACGGGCAAGAGCAAGGGTAAAGGCTATGCCGGCGTAATCAAGCGCTGGAACTTCGCCCGACTCAAGGAATCTCACGGTACCGGCCCGAACGCTCGTCACGGCGGCTCCATGGGCGCTTGCTCCTCTCCCTCCAGAGTTTGGAAGGGCAAGAAGATGGCAGGCCACCTCGGCGCTGAGAAGGTCACCGTTCAGAATCTCGCCGTTGTCAAGATCGACGCTGAGGATAACCTCATCGCCATCAAGGGCGCCATCCCGGGCGCAAACGGCGGCTACGTTGTCATCAAAGACAGCGTAAAGGCTTAAGGAAGGAGGAAATCACATGCCTAACGTACAGGTTGTTGATATGCAGGGCAAGAACGTAGGTTCCGTAGACCTTGCAGAATCGATTTTCGGCATCGAGCCGAACGCGGCTGTTATGCACCAGATGGTAGTCAGCTACCTCGCTAATCAGCGTCAGGGTACACAGTCCGCACTCACCAGAAGCGAAGTTTCCGGCGGCGGCAGAAAGCCCTGGAGACAGAAGGGTACCGGTCGTGCTCGTCAGGGTTCGACTCGCGCTCCCCAGTGGTACCACGGCGGCGTCGTATTTGCTCCTAAGCCCAGAGATTATCGTTTCTCTGTGAATAAGAAGGTAAAGAGACTCGCTATGAAGTCCGCTTTATCGAGCAAGGCTCAGGCTGAAGAAATCATCATTATCGATTCTATCGCTTTTGATGAGATCAAGACCGCCAAGGCTGCCGCGATGCTCAAGGCCGTAGGCTCTGAGAAGAAGGCGCTCATCGTTCTGCCTGAGGTAGACGAAAAGGCGATCAAGTCCGCGCGCAATATCCCCGGCGTCAAGACCGCTCAGGTAAACGAGATGAACGTTTATGACATTCTCAATGCCGATAAGCTGATCATCGCGAAGGACGCGCTCACCAAGATCGAGGAGGTATACGCATGATTGCTCAAGATATCGTAATCCGCCCCATCATCACTGAGAAGTCGATGCAGGACATTACCAAGAAGAAATATGTTTTTGAGGTAGCGAAGAAAGCTACAAAGATAGACGTCGCAAGAGCTGTAGAGGAGCTCTTCAAGGGCGCTAAGGTACAGAAGGTCAATACCGTTCATGTACGCGGCCGTATGAAGAGACAGGGTCGTTTTGAGGGCTACACCCGTAGCTGGAAGAAAGCCTATGTACAGCTGACTGCCGACAGCAAACCGATCGAGTTTTTTGAAGGCATGATGTAAAAGCCTGTGTTCGCGGGGCGAACACAGCCGGTGAACGGTGAATGGTGAACGGATAACGGTGAAGGGTGGGCTCCGCCCACACCCGATTCCTGTTATGTTCACTCCGAATGTTCCCGCGAAGAACAGAAAATCATCTTAACATTAACGACACAGGCAAGAATGTATGGGATGCGCCATCATCCCGCAAAGCCATCATGAGGAGAGTGAAATAACATGGCTATTAAGGTTTATAAGCCGACAACAAACGCAAGACGTAATATGTCGGTTACGGATTACTCCGGACTTTCCAAGGTCGCTCCCGAAAAGAGCTTGCTCGAGCCTCTTAAGAAGAACTCCGGCCGTAACAGCTACGGTCGTATCACAGTTCGTCACAGAGGCGGCGGCAACAGGAGAAAATACCGTATCATTGATTTCAAGAGACAGAAATTTGATGTAGAAGGCACCGTAAAGACCATCGAGTACGATCCCAATCGCTCCGCGTTCATCGCGCTGGTTGAGTATGAGGACGGCGAAAAGGCGTACATCATCGCGCCTCAGGGTCTGAAGGTAGGCTACAAGGTCGTAGCCGGCGAGACCGCGGATATCAAGCCCGGTAACGCGCTTCCGCTCAAGAACATCCCCACCGGTACCTTTATCCACAACGTAGAGCTTTATCCCGGCAGAGGCGCTCAGTTCGCCAGAGCCGCAGGTAACATGGCTCAGCTCATGGCAAAAGAAAACGGCTACGCACTCTTAAGACTGCCCTCCGGCGAACTGAGAAACGTACCCGAGACCTGCATGGCCACCGTCGGTCAGGTCGGCAACATCGACCATGAGAACGTTAAGATCGGTAAGGCCGGTCGTAAGAGAAACATGGGTATCCGCCCGATCGTCCGCGGCTCTGTTATGAACCCGAATGACCATCCGCACGGTGGTGGTGAGGGTAAATCCCCTGTCGGCCGTCCCGGCCCTGTTACCCCGTGGGGTAAGCCGGCGCTCGGTTATAAGACCAGAAAGTCCAACAAGGCGTCCGATAAGCTCATCGTAAGACGCAGAAACAGCAAGTAAGGCAGAAAGGAAGGAACTTGATTTATGAGTAGAAGTACGAAAAAAGGACCTTTTGTTCAGCCGGTGCTGCTCAAAAGAGTTCAGGAAATGAACGAAAAGGGAGAGAAGAGAATTCTGAAGACTTGGTCCAGAAGCTCGACAATCTTCCCTGAATTTGTAGGTCACACATTTGCTGTTCACGACGGCAGAAAGCATGTTCCGGTATATGTCACCGAGGATATGGTAGGTCACAAGCTGGGCGAATTCGCTCCGACCCGTACCTTCCGCGGTCATGCCGGTTCCAAGACAAGTAAGTAAGGCAAAGGAGAGTACAGAGAATGGAAAGTAAGGCATATTTAAATTATGTCCGTATCTCACCTCGCAAGGTTTCCGTTGTACTGAACCTCATCAGAGGTAAGGACGCAAAGCTCGCGAAGGCTATTCTTGAGCAGACTCCCAAGGCCGCTTGCGAGCCGCTGCTGAAGCTGCTCAAGTCCGCCGTAGCAAATGCTGAGAATAACCACGATATGGATGTGGCAAGTCTTTACGTAGCTGAGTGCTATGTAAACCAGGGCCCCACACTCAAGCGTATCCGTCCCCGTGCACAGGGCAGAGCCTTCCGCATTGACAAGAAGACCTCGCACATCACCCTGGTGCTCAAGGAAAGAGAATAAGGAGGTAGAGTTATGGGCCAGAAAGTTAATCCGCACGGTTTACGTGTAGGTATCATCAAAGATTGGGATTCCCGTTGGTTTGCTGACAAGAAGCATTTCGGCGATACACTGGTTGAGGACTACAACCTCCGCCGTGATCTGAAGAAGCAGCTCGCAGCAGCAGGCGTTCCCAAGATCGAAATCGAGAGAGACGGCAAGAAGATCCGTATTCACATCCACTGCGCAAAACCCGGTATGATCATCGGTAAGGGCGGCTCGGAAATCGAGAAGCTCCGCGCTCAGTGTGAGAAGAAGCTCGGCAAGCCCGTCGCTATCAATATCATCGAAGTCAAGAACCCCGACCTCAACGCACAGCTCGTCGCAGAGAGCATCGCTTCCCAGCTTGAGAGAAGAATTTCCTTCCGTAGAGCAATGAAGCAGTCTATCGGCAGAGCGATGCGTCTGGGCGCTAAGGGTATCAAGACACAGTGCTCCGGTCGTCTGGGCGGCGCTGAGATCGCTCGATCCGAGCAGTACCATGAGGGTACCATTCCGCTGCAGACCCTGCGTGCCGACATCGACTACGGTTTTGCTGAGGCGAACACCACCTACGGTAAGATCGGCGTCAAGGTTTGGCTGTATCGCGGCGAGGTTCTCAGAGACAACGCCGGCAGCCAGCAGCGCAGAGAAAGACGCGAGAGACGTGGGGACAGACGCGACAACCGCGGTGACAGAAGACCCCGCAGAGATAACAGGGAAGGGGGCAGAAAATAATGCTGATGCCTAAGCGTGTGAAGTACAGAAGAGTTCACAGAGGCAGAATGACAGGCCGCGCCTACAGAGGTAACAAGGTCACCTACGGTGAGTACGGTCTCCAGGCATTAGAGCCTGCATGGATTACTTCCAACCAGATCGAGGCAGCCCGTGTCGCCATGACCCGTTACTGCAAGAGATTCGGTAAAGTTTGGATCAAGATTTTCCCCGATAAGCCGGTTACAGCAAAGCCTGCTGAGACCCGAATGGGTTCCGGTAAGGGTTCACCCGAGTATTGGGTAGCTGTCGTCAAGCCCGACAGAGTAATGTTCGAGATCGCCGGTGTTCCGGAGGAGACAGCAAGAGAGGCTATGCGCTTAGCGGCTGCCAAGCTGCCGATCAAGTGCAAGTTCATTAAGAAGGAAGAGGAGGTTTAAGCATGACTGCTAAGGAATTAAGAGATTTAACCCCGAGCGAGCTCGAGCTTAAACTGAAGGAGCTCAAGGAGGAGCTCTTCAATCTTCGCTTCCAGCTTGCTATCAACCAGCTCGAGAACCCGATGCGTATTACTGCGGTCAAGAGAGATATCGCGCGCGTTTCTACCGTTATGCGTGAGATGTCCGACCGTGAAGCATAAGGAGGTAAACCATGAGCGATAGAAATATGAGAAAGACTCTCATCGGTCGCGTTGCTTCCGATAAGATGGATAAGACCATCGTCGTAGCGATCGAGGACAGCGTAAAGCATAAGCTTTACAACAAGGTAATCAAGCGCACCAGACGCGTCAAGGCTCACGATGAACAGAATGAGGCTCGCGTAGGTGACCGCGTTAAGATCATGGAGACTCGTCCCCTGTCTAAGGACAAGAGATGGAGACTCGTTGAGATCGTCGAAAAAGCGAAATAAGTTCTTGAGAGGAGATTAACACATGATTCAACAGCAAACTTATCTCAAGGTCGCCGACAACACCGGTGCAAAAGAACTTATGTGCATTCGTGTACTCGGCGGTACCAGGAGAAGATATGCCAACATCGGCGACGTTATCGTTGCTTCTGTCAAGAAGGCTGCGCCCGGCGGCGTAGTAAAGAAGGGTGATGTTGTTCGCGCGGTAGTCGTTCGTTCCGCTAAGGGCGTTCGCCGCGAGGACGGTACCTACATCCGTTTTGACGAGAATGCAGCCGTTATCATCAAGGAAGATAAGAACCCTCGCGGTACTCGTATCTTCGGACCGGTAGCAAGAGAGCTTCGTGACAAGGATTACATGAAGATCCTCTCCCTCGCTCCGGAAGTACTTTAATGGAGGTGTCATAAATGAATAAAGTTCATGTTAAAACCGGTGACACCGTAGTAGTTTTGAGCGGTAAAGACAAGGGCAAGAAGGGCAAGGTGCTCGCTGTATCTCCCAAAGAGGGCAAGGTCATCGTAGAGAAGATCAACATCGTCTCTAAGCACATCAAGCCCCGTCGCATGGGCGAGCCCGGCGGCATCATCAAGGCCGAGGGCGCGATGTACGCTTCCAAGGTCCAGATCGTTTGCCCCCGCTGCAAGAAGCCGACCCGCGTAGGCCACAAGCTCTACGAGGACGGCACCAAGAGCCGTATCTGCGTCAAGTGCGGCGAAGCACTGTAAGGAGGACTGAAGAAATGGCAAGACTGAAAAAGTATTATGCTGAGGAAGTTGCACCTGCTCTGATGAAGAAGTTCTCTTACAAGAGTGTGATGCAGATCCCGAAGCTCGATAAGATCGTAGTAAACGTAGGCGCAGGCGAGGTCAAGGACAACGCAAAGGCGATGGACGCGATCCTCTCCGATCTGGCTCAGATCACGGGTCAGAAGGCGCATATCTGCAAGGCGAGAAAGTCCGTCGCGAACTTCAAGCTGCGTGAAGGTATGCCCATCGGCGCCAAGGTCACCCTCAGAGGCGAGCGTATGTATGAGTTCCTCGACAGACTTTTCAACGTAGCGCTGCCCCGTGTTCGTGACTTCCGCGGTATCAACCCCAACTCCTTCGACGGCAGAGGCAACTATGCGCTGGGTCTGAAGGAACAGCTGATCTTCCCGGAGATCGACTACGATAAGATCGACAAGGTTCGCGGTATGGATATCGTTTTCGTTACCACCGCACAGAACGATGAAGAAGCACGTGAGCTGCTCGCTCTGATGGGCGCTCCGTTCGAGAAGTAAGGAGGGATTGTTGTGGCAAAGACTGCTATGAAGAATAAGCAGCAGAGAAAACAGAAGTTCTCTACTCGCGAATACACACGTTGCAAGATATGCGGTAGACCACACGCCTACCTTCGTAAGTTTGGCGTATGCCGTATTTGTTTCCGTGAGCTCGCTTACAAGGGCGAGATCCCGGGCGTAAAGAAAGCAAGCTGGTAAGCAGGGAGGATTTAAGTTATGCAAATTACTGATACTATCGCTGATTTACTGACACGAATCCGTAATGCTAACTCAGCGAAGCACGACACTGTTCAGATCCCGGCGTCCAACATGAAGAAGGCTATCTGCCAGATCCTTGTTGACGAGGGTTATATCAAGAGTTTCTCCGTAGAGGAGGACGGCAAGCAGGGTGTTATCACCGTGACCCTGAAGTATCTGGAGGGCAAGCAGCCCGTCATCCAAGGGTTACGCCGTGTATCTAAGCCCGGTCTGCGTATTTACAGCAGCGTTGAGGATATGCCTAAGGTCATGAAGGGCCTTGGTATCGCCATCATCTCGACCTCCAAGGGCGTGATGACCGACCGTGAAGCCAGAAAGCAGAACGTCGGCGGCGAGGTACTCGCGTTCATTTGGTAAGAAGGAGGTGCGATCATGTCTCGAATTGGAAGAAAACCTATAAATATTCCCGCCGGCGTCGAAGCAAAATTCGAAAACGGTGTTATCACAGTCAAGGGTCCCAAGGGTGAGCTGACCCAGAAGATCCATCCTAACATGGCTGTAGAAATCAATGGGGCAGTCATCGAGGTAAAGCGTCCGGACGATGAGAAGCTCAACCGCTCTCTGCACGGCCTTTCCCGTACCATTATCCACAATATGATCGTCGGCGTTACCGAGGGCTACAAGAAGGAGCTCGAGGTCAACGGCGTCGGCTACCGTGTTCAGAAGCAGGGCAAGCAGCTCGTGATGAACATCGGCTACAGCCACCAGGTCATCATGGAGGATACCGAGGACATCACAATCGAGGTCCCCAACCCCAACAGCATCATCATCCACGGCATTGATAAGCAAAAGGTAGGTCAGTTTGCTGCCGAGGTCAGAGAGAAACGTCCGCCGGAGCCTTATAAGGGTAAGGGCATCAAGTATGCCGGTGAATATATCCGCCGTAAGGAAGGCAAGGCCGGTAAGGCTTAATTAAAGGAGTGAAATAAACAAATGGTAAGTAGACCCGATTCTAAAGCTGCTCGTGTCAAAAGGCATAAAAGAGTACGCGGTAAGTTAAGCGGCACAGCCGAGTGTCCCCGCCTTTGTGTGTTCCGCTCCACCAACAATATCTATGCTCAGATCATCGATGACGTAAAGGGCGTTACCCTGTGCAGCGCTTCTTCTCTCGATAAGACCATAGAGGGCGGCGGCAACAAAGAGGCAGCTAAGGCTGTCGGCAAGCTCATCGCCGAGCGCGCAAAAGACAAGAACATCACCGACGTCGTTTTTGACAGAGGCGGTAACATTTATCACGGCCGTGTACAAGCGTTGGCCGAAGGCGCCCGTGAGGGCGGCCTCAATTTCTAAGGATTGGAGGAAACAACTTTGGCTAATATTATTGACGCATCAACACTGGAGCTGACCGAACGCGTTGTCGCGATCAACCGTGTCAGTAAGACCGTAAAGGGCGGCCGTGTCATGAAGTTCGCGGCTCTCGTAGTCGTCGGCGACGGCAACGGCATCGTAGGCTTCGGTATCGGCAAGGCCGGTGAAGTTCCCGACGCGATCCGCAAGGGAATTGAGGACGCGAAAAAGCACCTGATGACCGTCGCTCTCAAGGGCACGACCATCCCCCACGAGATCATCGGCGCCTACGGCGCAGGCAGAGTTCTGATGAAGCCTGCCGCACCCGGTACCGGCGTTATCGCGGGCGGTCCCGTCCGTGCCGTTGTCGAGGCAGTCGGCATCAAGGACATCCGTACAAAGGCTCTCCGCTCCAACAACCCCTGTAACGTCGTTCGCGCGACTCTCCAGGGTCTGGGCGCTCTGCGTACCGCAGAAGAGGTTGCCCGTGTACGCGGCAAGTCCGTAAAAGAGATTCTGTAAGGAGGCGGCAAGATGAAAATTAAATTGGTTAAGAGCCTCATTGGCTCCAAGAAGGATCAGATTGCTACCGCTTATTCTCTGGGTCTGAAGAAGATCGGTGACATCACCGAGCAGCCCGACAACGCGGCTACCAGAGGTAAGGTACAGAAGATCGTACACCTCGTAGCAGTTGAAGAAGACTAAGGAGGTGCGAGCAGATGAAACTTTATGAATTATCCCCTGCAGAGGGTTCCAAGAAGGAAGCAAAGAGAATCGGCAGAGGCCACGGCTCCGGCCAGGGCAAGACTGCCGGTAAAGGTCACAAGGGTCAAAAAGCAAGAGCCGGTAAGGGTATGCGCGTCGGTTTTGAAGGCGGTCAGATGCCGTTGCAGAGACGTCTCCCTAAGCGTGGCTTCAACAACATCTTCAGAAAGAATGTTGTTGCTGTCAATGTCGGCACCCTCAACAAGTTTGAGGACGGCGCTGTTGTAGATATCGCTGCGCTTACCGAGAAGGGTATTGTCAAGAATTCCTTTGACGGCGTAAAGATTCTTTCCAACGGCACAATCACTAAAAAGCTCACAGTCAAGGCAAACGCGTTCTCTAAGGGCGCTGTGGCTAAGATCGAGGCTGCCGGCGGAAAGACTGAGGTGATCTAATTGTTTAAGACAATTAAGAATGCCTGGTCCATCCCGGATCTGCGCAGAAAGATTCTCTTTACACTGTTAATCATTGTAATTTTCAGAATCGGTTCCGTTATCCCGGTACCGTTCCTGAATATGGACGCGCTTGCTCATGTTATGAACAACGCTCAGGGCTCCGGCGTAGACGACACACTGGTCGGCTACCTGAACACCCTCTCCGGCGGCGCGTTCTCTAATGCGACCATCTTCGCGATGGGTATCACTCCCTACATCAACAGCTCCATTATCATGCAGCTGCTGTGCGTAGCGATCCCTCCTCTCGAGCGTCTCTCCAAGGAAGGCGAAGAGGGCAGAAAGAAGATCGCCGCTATCACCAGATACGTTACTGTCGGTTTGGGTCTGATCCAGGGTACCGCGTATTACTTCTTCCTGAAGAACACCTACGATACTCAGGCTCCGGCAAGCGGAGACTGGACCCCCACCAACCTGCCGTTGGCGAAATATACATCAGGCTTCTCGATGTGGTTCGCGGCTGTTGTCATCATCCTCGCATTCACCGCAGGTACTGCGCTGATCATGTGGCTGGGTGAGCAGATCAACAAGAACGGTATTGGTAACGGTATCTCTATCCTGCTGTTCGCGGGTATCGTCGCAAGACTGCCTTATACCGTCAACCTTCTGGGCGAGTACTGGAAGCTCGGCGCTCAGGGCAGCACCCAGTATTATGTACTGGTTCCTCTGTTTGTTGTACTGTTCCTTGCTGTTATCTGGTTCATTACCTTTATGCAGGACGCAGAGAGACGTATCCCGATCCAGTATGCAAAGCGTGTTGTAGGTCGTAAGATGTACGGCGGTCAGTCCACCCACCTGCCGATCAAGGTAACGCTGGGCGGTGTTATGCCGATCATCTTCGCGTCCTCCATCCTTTCTATCCCCAGCACCATCCAGATGTTTGTTCAGCCCAAGGAGGGCTTCTGGAAGAGCTTCCTCGACGCTTTCTCCACCCGCGGCTGGCTGTATGCGGTGCTGTACTTCGTTCTGATTCTGGCGTTCGCGTATTTCTACACCACGATCCAGTACAACCCGATCGAGATGGCGAACAACTTAAAGCAGAACAACGGTACCATCCCCGGTATCCGTCCCGGCAGACCGACTGCCGACTTTATCGCTAAGATACTCTCAAGAATCACCCTCATCGGCGCGCTGTTCCTCTCCGTGATCGCGCTGCTGCCGATCCTGTACTCCGACATTACGCAGATGTACGGTCTGTCTATGGGCGGTACCTCCGTCATCATTATCGTCGGCGTTGCTCTGGATACCGCGAAGCAGCTCGAGAGCCAGATGATGATGCGTCACTACAAGGGCTTCCTTGATTAATCATCTAAAGGAGAATATCTTATGAAATTAATCCTTTTAGGCGCTCCCGGTGCCGGCAAAGGCACTCAGGCAGCTGTTATCAGCGAGCGCTATCATATTCCCCAGATCAGCACGGGTAACATCATCCGTGCCGCGCTGAAAAGCGGTACAGAAATGGGCTTGAAGGCAAAGTCCTTCATCGACGAGGGCAAGCTCGTTCCCGATGAGGTCGTGATCGGCATCATCAAGGATCGTTTGGTTGAAGACGACTGCAAGGACGGCTTCATCCTCGACGGCTTCCCCCGTACCATCCCTCAGGCCGAGGCTCTGGACAAAATGGGTATCGAGATCGACAAGGTCATCGATATCGAGGTGGCTGATGACGTCATCATCGACCGTATGTCCGGACGCCGCGTGTGCGAGAAATGCGGCAGACCCTATCACCTTGTGAGCTTACGTCCCAAGGTCGAGGGAGTTTGCGATGATTGCGCAGGCGCCCTTATTCAGCGCAAGGACGACCATCCTGACACCGTCAAGGCACGCCTTGAGATCTATCACAACGAGACCGAGCCTCTCAAGGATTACTATGAGAAGCAGGGCAAGCTGTATGTGGTAGAGGGCGCGAACTCTGTAGAAGAGACCACACGGCTCACCTTTGAGGCGCTCGAGGCTTAACATGATCGTTGTCAAGACCGCACGTGAAATTCAGAAAATGCAGGACGCGTGCACACTGTCCGCGCGGGCGCTGAAGCTCGCCGGGGAGATGGTCGAGCCGGGCGTGTCGACGTTAGAGATCGACACGGCAGTCAAAAAGTTTATCGAGGGGGAGGGAGGCATTCCCTCCACCCTCGGTTACGAGGGCTATCCGGCTTCTACCTGTATCTCCGTCAACAGTGTGGTAGTCCATGGCATACCGAGCAAAAAGACGATCCTGCGTCAGGGAGACATCGTTTCCATCGATATCATGGCAGGAATGCACGGGTATCACGGCGACAACGCCTATACCTATCCCTGCGGCGATATCACGAAGGAAGCGAGGGCGCTCCTCGACGCGACAAAGGAAAGCCTTTATGAGGGGATTAAGGCGGCGCAGGCAGGTAATCGCATCGGCGATATCGGCAGCGCTGTGCAACGGTATGTCGAACCTCGTGGTTACGGGGTGGTACGGAATTTTACCGGCCACGGCGTAGGCACGAAGCTGCATGAAGACCCCAGTGTACCGAACTACGGTACACCCGGACGAGGCCCTCGCCTCATTCCGGGCATGACGATCGCAATCGAACCGATGATAACGGCGGGTGATTACAAAACGAGGATCCTGTCCGACGGCTGGACTGCCGTGACACAGGACGGATCTCTCGCGGCGCACTTTGAACACACCGTGTGCATCACGCCTGATGGTCCGCGTATCATGACCTTGCTCCGGTGAGGTCGATATGGATATCACAAAGGGCAGCGTTGTCATCGCCAAGGCAGGTCGCGACAAGGGAAAGGCATTTGCGGTGATCGAGGTTCTCAGCGACAGAGAGGTACTCATCGCCGACGGTAAGCGTCGACCGATCGAGCGTCCCAAGCGCAAGAACGTCATCCATCTGCAAGGCACCCACACGACTGTCGATTGCATTACAACAAACCGACAACTTAGAAACACACTCAAAGAGTTTTTACAGGAGGCTTAAGTCATGTCAAAACAGGATGTTATCGAGATAGAGGGTATCGTCACCGAGGCTCTGCCGAACGCGCAGTTCACCGTAGAGCTTCCCAACGGCCACAAGATCCTGGCCGTGATCTCAGGCAAGCTGAGAATGAACTTCATCCGCATCCTCCCGGGCGATAAGGTGACCGTAGAGATGTCGCCTTATGACCTGACCCGCGGCAGGATCACATGGAGAACAAAGTAATAGCCTCCCTTTCCTAAGGCGCCCCCGTTGGGGGAATGTCCGAAGGACAAGGAGGGAGCCGTTTCCGGCGAGGAAGGTGGCACGGACACTCGTGTCCGTGTCGGAGGGTTGCCGTCTGATCGGCAGATATGCTTTTGAGAAGCATCCCCCAGTCGCTATCGCGACAGCCCCCTTAGAAAAGGGGGTCTCAGGCTAACATCATCTTACTAAGAAGGAAAGGAATGATATTATGAAAGTCAGACCTTCAGTAAAGAAAATGTGTGAGAAGTGCAAGGTTATCAAGCGCCACGGTAAGGTTATGGTAATCTGCGACAACCCCAAGCATAAGCAGCGTCAGGGATAATCGCAAGGCGATTAACCGGTTAACGGTTAACAGTTAACGGTTAACGGTTGTGGGAAACGCTTCGCGTTTTGGATTCCTATTGGAATTGATCGAGCGCAGCGAGACACCTTCACCGTTCACCGTTCACCATTCACCGTTCACCGAATTCTACAAATCTTTCACACAAATCAATTTATAATTATTAAATGGAGGTGCACTAAATGGCTCGTATAGCAGGTGTTGACTTACCCCGTGACAAGCGAGTTGAAATCGGACTCACTTACATCTACGGTATCGGTCGTAAAACCGCTACAGACATTATTGCTGCAACAGGCGTCAATCCGGACACTCGTGTTCGTGATCTGACCGAAGAAGACGTATCAAAACTCAGAGAATATATCGACCATAATTGCCGCGTTGAAGGTGATCTCCGTCGTGATATCGCTTTCGACATCAAGAGACTTATCGAAATCGGCAGCTATCGCGGTGTTCGCCACAGAAAGGGTCTGCCCGTAAGAGGTCAGCGTAGTAAGACTAACGCTCGTACCCGCAAAGGCCCGCGCAAGACGATGGCTAACAAGAAGAAGTAAGGAGGGCAATTAAATGGCAGTTAAAACAGGTAAGAAGGCTCCTATCCGCCGCCGCCGTGAGAGAAAGAATATCGAAAAGGGCTCGGCGCATATCCAGTCTACCTTTAACAACACAATCGTAACTATATCCGATACACAGGGCAACGCGATCTCCTGGGCAAGCGCAGGCGAGCTCGGTTTCCGCGGCTCCAGAAAGTCTACTCCCTTCGCCGCTCAGAGCGCTGCCGAGACAGCCGCTAAGGTCGCGATGGAGCATGGCATGAAGAGCGTCGAGGTCTTTGTCAAGGGACCCGGTCAGGGCCGTGAGGCAGCGATCCGCGCACTGCAGACCGCAGGTCTTGAGGTCACTATGATCAAAGACGTTACCCCTATTCCGCATAACGGATGCCGTCCTCCCAAGAGAAGACGTGTATAAAAGAAGAAGGAGGATATAGAATATGGCTAAGAATCAACAGCCTATCGCAAAGCGCTGCAGAGCGCTGGGCATTTCGCCCGCTGTTATGGGTTACTCCAAGAAGACTTCCAACCGTAACCCCGGCGGCAAAATGAGAAGAAAACAGAGTGAATACGGTATCCAGCTGACCGAAAAGCAGAAGGTCAAGTTCATCTACGGCGTTCTGGAGAAGCAGTTCCGTATGTATTATGAAAAGGCTGAGAAGATGGAAGGCAAGACCGGTGAGAACCTGCTCTCTTTAGTTGAGCGCAGACTCGACAACGTTGTCTATCGTCTGGGCCTCTGCTCCACCCGTCGTGAGGGCAGACAGCTGGTCAACCACGCTCACTTCACCGTTAACGGCAAGAAGTGCAACATTCCCTCTTATATCGTAAAAGAAGGCGACGTCATCGCTGTTTCGGACGGTTCCAAGGACACCAACCGTTTCAAGGCGATCGCCGAAAATGACGGTGCTGCTCTGATCCCGAAGTGGCTCGAGAAGACCGACAAGCTCAGCGGTAAGGTCATCGCTCTTCCCGCTCGTGACGACATCGACTATCCCGTTGAGGAACATCTCATCGTCGAGTTGTACTCCAAGTAATTTGTACGCCGGTCGGATTTTTCCGACATAGCGCTCACTGTGTGGCTATACCAACTTCCCGTGGAAGAAGGAAGGCTCCCTTTCCCAAGGGAGGCTTATAGTGAGCATCACGGCAGGAATTCCTGTCCGTGCCGTATAAAAATTTAAGGAGGAATTCGCTAATGATAGAGATAGAAAAGCCCAGAATTGATACAGAAGAATTATCTTCGGACGGTAAGTACGGCAGATTTGTGGTTGAGCCCTTAGAGCGAGGCTTCGGCAACACGCTGGGCAACTCTCTGCGCCGCGTACTGCTCTCGTCACTCGAGGGCGTAGCCGTCACATCGATCAAGATAGACGGAGTTCTTCACGAGTTCTCTACCATCCCCGGCGTCAAGGAAGACGTCACCGAGATCGTTCTGAACATGAAGAGCTTGGTAGCTAAACTCCATTCTAACGGTCCCAAGATCGTTGAGATCTCGGCGGAGGGTCCCTGCGAGGTCACTGCCGAGAGCATCAAGTGTGACAGCGAGGTTGAGATCCTCAACCCTGAGCTGCACATCGCGTCCCTTGCTGACGGCGCGGTTCTGAACATGGAGATCACGTTGGATAAGGGCAGAGGCTATGTCCCTGCTGAGAAGAACAAGCTGATCTCGGGCAACGAGATCATCGGCGTGCTCCCCATCGACTCTATCTACACCCCTGTCCTCAAGGTGAACTATACGGTGGACAACACCCGTGTCGGTCAGATCACTGACTATGACAAGCTCACCCTGAGCGTTTGGACAAACGGCGTTATCAACGCGCAGGAGGCTGTATCGCTGGCGGCTAAGGTCCTTACCGAACACCTCAATCTCTTTGTCAACCTCTCCGACAGAGGCTACAACACCGAGATCATGGTGGAAAAGGACGATAAGGGCAAGGAGAAGGTGCTCGAGATGACCATCGAAGAGCTCGACCTCTCCGTTCGTTCGTTCAACTGCTTGAAGAGAGCCGGTATCAACACCGTAGAAGACCTCATCTCTAAGTCCGAGGAGGACATGATGAAGGTGCGCAACCTCGGCAGAAAGTCGCTCGAGGAAGTTGTCTTCAAGCTCGATACGCTGGGCTTCAGCCTGCGTAAAGAGGACGAATAATTGATACAATTCATGGTGAGAAACGGCGCATGCGCCCCATCTCAACCGATACTTTATAGACTATCTGTAAAGAAATGACCCGAAAGGAGTGAATAATAATGCCGGGTACCAGAAAACTGGGCAGAGCTACCGACGCGCGTCTTGCGATGCTGAGAGCTCTCGTCACCTTCCTGCTCGAAAACGGTAAGATCGAGACCACCCTCTCCCGTGCGAAGGAAACCGCTTCCATGGCGGAGAAGATGATCACGATCGCGAAGAAGGACACCCTCGCGAACAAAAGACAGGTCATGGCGTTCGTCACCAAGGAGGACGTCGCGACCAAGCTGTTCAAGGAGATCGCGCCTAAGTATGCGGACCGCAACGGCGGTTACACCCGCATCACCAAGATCGGCCCCCGTCGCGGCGACGCTGCCGAGATGGCGATCATCGAGCTGGTTTGATCATATGAGATTATGCCTCACCTTCGGGTGGGGCATTTTTTCATGCGCGAAGTGCAAATCATGGCGCAGGCAATTCATGGCTCGTCACATGTGTCAGCTAATTCATGTGCTTGCTCTCAGCAAATACGGAGCGTGGCGACGAGGTGGGGCTTTTCTTATGTCGACAAATCAAAATAATGTGTGATATAATCCTTTCATGAATTGTTAATCTGGTGAAAGCTCTTTCATAACGAGTGAAAGGAGTGAGCGCATGGAAAAACATGAGTATAACAGAATGGTTCAAAAATACATTGATGATGTATATCGTATGGCGTTGAGCTGCTGCCGTAATCGATCGGATGCTGAGGACGCGGTTCAAAACACGTTTTTGAAGCTGTTCACCACAGATACCGCTTTTGTTGATGAGGAACATATCCGCCGTTGGCTGATTCGAGTGACGATAAACGAGTGTAAAAACAATCTGAAATCAGCATGGCGGCGCAATGTCACTTACCTCGACGAGCTGGAGCATGAACCTGAAATGGAAGACGCGGAGGAATTGGAACTGTTCACAGAGATCGGTCGACTGCCCGTTAAATATAGCAGTGTTCTGCATTTGTATTATTATGAGGGTTACCGCTGTGCGGAGATCGCGGCGCTTTTAAAAATCTCTGAGAGCAATGTTCAGACCAGATTGATGCGTGCCAGAAAAATGTTGAAGGAACATCTGGAGGAGGCGTGAAAATGAAAGAAAAAGATGCTTTGAGAGAGAAATACAATAAAGCGATATCTCAGGTGCGTGCGTCCGCTGTGCTGTTAAAAAAAACGGAAGCGTTGAGTGAAGAGAAGAAAGCAGGTAAAAAAATGATCAAAACGCGTCGTGTATTGATCGTTGCCGCAGTCATAGCTGCTCTATTCCTTCTGAGTAATGTCGCAGTGTTGGCCGAAACGGGTGAGACGTGGGTCAAAAAACTGTTTTGGCATGATCAAAAGCCTTCACAACCAATAGAAAACGTACAGGATTTCTTCGGCGATAATTTCGATGCGTTTGGAGAGACGAGCGGAAGAAAAGCCGCTGACCGGTACTACGGAGGCACTTATCTGGACGGCGGCACACAGGTGATCTTGCTGACCGATCTGAGCAAAAGCAGTGAATTTACCGATGTTCCTCGGAATGTCAGATTTGAAGAATGCGATTACAGCTACACGGAGCTGACGAATGAGATCAATTCTGTCAATGATCGTTTGGAGCGGCTGAATGCGAAGAACATCGGATATGCCGCGGATGTTGCCGAGTGGGAGCTGCGCGATAAGGAGAACCGAATCTATGTTTATATTTATCAAATGAATGATGATAAGATACAGTGGTTCAAGGAAAATGTCAGCGATAAACCATTTCTGGTCTTTCATGATACAGACAGCTTTCCGCAAGACGATTAGATACAGGACTACAATAGAACATCGGAGAAATAAAGGGGCTGTCGTTTCAGTCCCTTTTAATTTGGCTTATTTGTTTACAGAAAATACTTTATTTTCTGTCGATATATGGTATAATACATAGTAGAATGGAGTAATATGTAGTATTGAGGAATTATCCGATACCCCGGAGCAAAAGGAGGAACAGCATGTTGATCTATGATATTACGCGCGAGGTGTTTGACGCGCCGGTCTATCCGGGCGATCCGAAGCCGACCAAGCGCTTTATTAAGACGATCGGGGACGATTCGACCTACAACTTGTCTGCCGTGAACCTGTGCACCCATACAGGCACCCATATCGATGCGCCGCTCCACTTTGATGAAGAGGGCGCAGATATCGGCTCGATGAAGCCGTCGTGCTTCTGCGGCAAATGC
The DNA here is from genome assembly GCA_946406145.1 of uncultured Clostridia bacterium. Classification (GTDB taxonomy): domain Bacteria; phylum Bacillota; class Clostridia; order Oscillospirales; family Acutalibacteraceae; genus Ruminococcoides. The sequence continues at coordinate 31,875 of CAMJJL010000017.1, forward strand.
ACAGTCGTCACCATCGACGGCATCCTCACGGGTGAGGACATGGAGCGCCTGTTGCCGCACTGCAGCCGAAGGCTGATTTTTCATGGCAGAGGAAAAGCATACCTGAGCACCTCGGCGGCACGCGTGATCGCCGACAGCAAGCTGAGATTGGTGGGCACCGACGCGATGTCTATCGCACCGCCCTTTGATGAAATGATGCCGCACCTCGAGCTGGCGCGAGCCGGGATCGCAGTGCTGGAAGGGCTGTTCCTCGAGGGCGTCGAGGACGGTGAATACACCCTGTACGCCCTGCCGCTCAAGATGAAAGGACTGGAGGCGTCTCCCTGCCGCGCGGTCTTGATGCGCGAGCCGAAGGGATATTGATGTGGTTAACGGTTAACAGTGAACGGTTAACGGTGGTGGGAAAATCCTTGCGGATTTTTGGATTCCTATGTTTTGAGTGGAAGCATCAACGTATTCATATCAATGGGTGAGGGCGTAGCCCTCCCTTCACCGTTCACCCTTAACCGTTAACCGTTAACCGTTAACCAAAGAAGAGGTAAGTATGAAAAAACTATGTTCTGTACTACTGCTCATCATCTTAATATTGAGCATTTGCGCTATTCTTTCGGGCTGTGATAAGGCAAAGGTAGCGGTCAGCTCCGTGCTGTCGGTCGACGAGCACTTCAGGGGAACACGCACCGTGACCGCAATCTACCCTGTGTCCGCTGATATCGACGCGGTGAAGGACGAGATCATCGCGGATGATTCCACCGCCGGGATCCCCGGCGCGTCGTTCAGCTACAGCGGCGTCAAGGAAGACGGCTACTACTTTGAGCTGAAATTGAGCTTTACCGATAAAACCGAGTATGAGAAGATCGTCGGCTCCCTGATCGGGCGAAAAACCGCAGTGTTCCTCTCACGCAAGAATACCAAGCTCACACAGGGCACACGTATGGCGGAGGATTTCGACGTCAGCGAGTTGATCGCGTGGATGGTCAGTGATACCGCTGCCGCCGAGCAGACCAAGAATTTGGTGTTTGATTACAACGTCAACACTGTGCAGATCGGCTCCGACAGCTATTCGACCGAATCTACTGTTTCCATCAATGATTGCACCGGCAGTGCAATCAACAACATCTTGATCAAGACGATGAATCATAAATCCGGCAGCTATGATCGTACCTTTGCGTTCAACCTGCCTAACGCGACCTACTCCAAAGATAAGGACGCGATCGAGGCTTATTTTCTGTCGAATACCCTGCCCGAGGCGAAGTACGCCGGCTGGTCGGCAGAGGGCTCCGATATGGTCTATACCGTCATTTATGAGGACATGACCGTTGCTAAGATGGCGGATGTGACCGCGAAGATGCTGGATACCGACAGTGTGTCGATCTCTTACGGCGACATAGATAACGCGTCCACGCCGCTGTCCGAGGGTCTGACCTATGAGGAGAATCTCGATTCTTTTTCCTTTGTCGGAGAGAACGACAGCTTCCCGATGATCCGTTACTCCTACTCACTGCCGCTGAATACCACTTACGGCGAAGGCTCTCTCTTTGAGGACGGCAGATGGGTCAGCGCAGGCACATGGGAGAACGATCTGTACACGGTTGAGCTGACAAACGGAACGACACAGCTCCGGATTCCCGATGGCATTCAGTACCAAATCAGCGGTATTGACTTCTCTGTCGTAAGTCTGGGCAATTCGCGCTTCCGCAGGACAACGGAATTATTATATGAATCCAATAATGGAGCCGCGGCTGACTACGCGTTGAGCTACTTTAAGGCAAAGGGCGTGGAGAATTCCGCCGTAAATACGACCGCACAGAATATCGTGTGCCGTGTGAGCTTTGAGGGCACCACCGACGAGATCAACTCACAGCTGGTGAACGTGTTCGGCAGCGGCAACTTCATGGCGTATGAACAGAAAAAGGGAACGTTCGATCTGAGCATCAAGACCGAGCTGACCGACTACGTCAACCTCGGCTATATGCTCAACAGCTATAATGCCGAACGCCCGATGCACTACTCTGTCAGCTCCGAGGGCGGTGAAAACATCGTATCGCTTTCCGTCGACGGCAGCGAGACGGCGTTTACCGACAGCAACGAGGGCACGATGGCAATCAAGGGCGGCTGTGCGACGGTGCGCTATCGCGGCAACATCCCCGTGACCGTGAGCATTATCATCTATATCACCGCCGGTCTGGTGCTGTTGATCCTGACAGCTTTCGTTGCAATCAAGCTGATCAAGCCCAAGAAGAAGCGCGTACCCGATCCGCTGAACAATCCCGAAGCAGTCTATACAGACGCGTCTGCGGATGATACCGACGATGTATCCGGAGCCGATACTGAGGATGCTTCCTCGGAGGATAGCGGAGCCACGGCTCCCAAGAAGAAGGTACCGCTGGCACAGACCACGACATTCAGCATCTTTGAGCTGAATGCCCTCGTCCGCAACAAGAAATATGTTGACGAGATCAACAAGGACGTTGAAAAGCGCCTGCATGAGCAGAACCTTGAGGAACAGAAGCACGATATCCGCGCGCGTGAGCTGGAAGAGATGAGCCGCAAGGTCTACGGGGCGCGCACGCCTTCTTCTGATGAAACTGCGACCGACGATATTGCGGAACCAATCGAGTTGGAGCCTACCGAAGCGCCGGAATCCGCTCGTGAAAGCGCCGACGCTCCCGCAAAGGAGAATGATGATGCTTAAGTTAGTCGTATTTGATCTGGACGGCACGCTCGCCGATACGCTCGCCGATCTTGCCAATGCCGTAAATTTTGCGCTCGCACAGCAAAGCTTGCCGACCTATCCTGTGGACGATTACCGCCACTTTGTCGGCAACGGTGTAGACAATCTGATCCGAGTTACGATGGGGAGCGCCTATACCCCCGAGGGCGCCGAGAGAGCAAAAGCAGACTTTAAGCAATACTACGCAGAGCACTGCAAGGACTGTACCGTTGCCTATGACGGCATAGAGGCGCTGCTCGACAGATTGGACGCGGATCAAACAGCTACGGCTGTGATTTCCAATAAACCGAATCAATTTGTGCCCGAGATCCTCTCGGCGTTGTATCCGCGCCACACCTTTCTCAGCGCATGGGGACAGCAGGACGAGTTTCCGCGCAAGCCTTCGCCCGAATCACTTGAAGCGCTGATCGAGCAGAGCGGCTACCAAAAGGGGGAAACGCTCTACGTCGGTGACAGCAACGTAGATGTGATGTTCGCGCATAACGCAGGGGTCAGGGTTTGCGGCGTTAGCTGGGGCTTTCGCGGCGCGCACGAACTCAGGGAAGCCGGCGCAGATGTTGTTGTTAATTCCGCAGAGGAATTATATAAGCTAATTAACAGTTAACGATTAACAGCCTTCCCCTCGGGACGCCCCCGTTGGGTGAATGTCCGAAGGACAAGGGGAGAGCCGCTTCCGGCGAGTAGAAGGCTTTTTGTAAATCTGCTGATAATCATTCACCGAACCGGAGGTTCTATGAACAAACGCAATTATCAAAAGGAAATGGATGCGCTGATCAAGCGTAATACCCGTGAGGGGGTTCGACCGACACTGCTGCTGCATGTTTGCTGTGCCGTTTGTGCAAGTTATGTGCTGGAATATCTTTTTCGTCATTTTGACATCACTATCGCCTACTACAACCCGAACATCACCGAAGAGAGTGAGTACCGCTACCGCTACAGTGAGCTGCGGCGTTATGTCGAGGAGGCAGGGTTGAGCGAGTATATCCGCTTTGCCGAGGTTGAGTACCGCCCCGAGGAATTCTTGCAGGCGGTCAAGGGAAGAGAGGATGACCGCGAGGGAGGCGCACGCTGTGCAATCTGCTTTGATCAGCGCCTGCGCTATACCGCCGAACTATGCAAAAAGGGCGGCTACGATTATTTCGCGACTACCCTGACTATCAGCCCGCTAAAGAACGCCGAGCTGCTCAACCGAACAGGGGAGAAGCTGGCACAGGAATACGGCGTGAATTATCTTTGCTCCGATTTCAAGAAAAAGGAGGGCTATAAACGCTCTATTGAGCTGAGCAAGCAATATCACCTGTACCGCCAGAACTACTGTGGGTGTATCTTTTCTCAAAAAGAGGCGGAGAACAGATCGAAAGCCATCAACTGAATAGAATAGAACAGAAACCTTTGGCATAGAGATATGTCAGAGGTTTTTTAGTTAGGAGTGAGGCGTTAGGAGTTATCATTATTGCTAAACGACGATATGCTCCGCATTTTAATAGAATCATCCGGAAACGATTATACGTCTCCGATCAACATATCGATGGGTGTGGGCGGAGCCCACCATTAACTCTTCACTATCTTTGGCGGTGATATTATTACATCTATTATGATCTTTCTCCTGTTTGCTCTCGGTCTGATCTGCATCATTCGCGGGGGAGACCGTTTTGTCGATGCGGCGGTGTGGATGGCGTCGGCGTCGCGGATACCGCCGTTCATTATCGGTGCGACTGTCGTATCGCTCGCGACCACCCTGCCCGAGATCATCGTGTCGCTGATCGCGGCATGGCAGGGGCAGACCGACATGGCGACGGGCAACGCTGTCGGCTCCGTCACGGCAAACACCGCACTGATCCTGTCATTCTCGGTGCTCCTGCGACCCGAACCGATCGACCGCACCAGGCTGATGCCAAAGGCGCTGTTGCAGATTGCTGCCGCATTGACGCTGTGGCTGTCGGGAAACTCGGGCTGGCTGACTCCCTTCGGATGCGGCGGCATGCTCATTCTGTTTGGTCTCTTTGTATATGAGAACCTGCGCTGTGCGAAGTCGGAACGTCGCAGTGATATTGCGCCAAGTGTGACGGTTAATCGTCATACATTGATCCGCAACCTCTTGCTTTTTGTGATCGGGGCAGGCGAGATCATCATCGGCTCACGGCTTTTGGTGGATAACGGTACCTTGATCGCACGCGATATCCTGCATATTGACGAGCGTATCGTGTCACTGACTATGGTGGCGATCGGCACTTCACTGCCCGAGCTGGTCACCGCGATCAGTGCCGTCGTCAAGAAAAGCGGCTCTCTTGCGGTCGGCAATATCCTCGGCGCAAACATCATCGATCTGCTGTTGATCCTGCCGCTTTGCGCGCTGACACAGGGCGGTATCCTGTCCTTGAGCCGCAGCACATTATGGATCGATATCCCGTTTTGCCTGTTGATCACCCTCATCATGCTGGTTCCTGCCTTGGTCAAAAGACGCTTTTATCGGGGGCAGGGCGCGGTATCAATAGCAATGTATCTGCTGTATACGATCTTGCTCTTTGCATTTTGACTGCATAAAAATTATGATATCTATTGTAATTCGAAAACAATTCGTTTATAATGAAAAGCGGCGTGAATCATTTTTGCGCCGATTCTATGGAACGAGGATAATCAAATGGGCAGACCTGACGGCAAAAAACTAAAGAATCTCGGCGTCGAATACTTGGTAGGCGCGCACGTTATGGCGGAACGCTCCGACGCGATGAACATGATCACCATCGATCTTCCCGAAGCGCCGATGAAGGAATATCTGAATCGTAAGCGCAAGGAGGGTAAGCGATATTCGCATCTTTCACTGATCCTCGCGGCAATGGTACGCGCCTTTGCGGAATATCCCCAGCTCAACCGCTTTGTTGTCAACAAGCGTATCTATGCGCGTAACGAGATCGCTGTCGGCATGGTCGTCTTAAAGGGCGGCAAGATCGACGGCGTCGGAACGACAAGCAAGATGAAGTTTCCGCCTGACGCTACCATCGATACGATCAATGATATCATCACGAAATATATCGAGAAGAATCGTCAGGAGGAAGACATCAACGCGACCGATAAGCTCGCCGACTTTTTGTGCTCTGTGCCGGGGCTGCTGCGTGTAGCGGCTAATCTCATCAAATGGCTGGATAAGCACAACTGGTGCCCCAAGGCGATCATCGAGGCTTCGCCCTTCCATTGCTCGATCATCCTCACCGATCTGGCGAGCATCAAGACGAACTCTATCCATCATCATATCTATAACTTCGGCACCACCTCCATCAGTCTGGCGATGGGCAATCTCCGTGAGGTACCGGTGCGCAGTAAGGGAGAGGTCACCTTTGAGCGGTGTCTGCCGCTCGGCATTGTGACGGACGATCGCATCGCCTCGGGTAATATCCTCGGACTGGCGTTCAGAAAGTTCCAGAAGTATTTGCTGCACCCCGAGGTGCTGGAAAATCCCCCCGAAATCATCAATTCAGAGATATAAAAACTTAAAGACCGCGCCAAGCGGTCTTTTTTGTGCGTATAACCAAAACACACTCGGGTAAATTGAATAATTTTGTTGCTTTTGTAAAATCGTGGCGTTATTTGCATATTTGAACAAACAGTTACAATTTGTAACCATTTTCCTTATCTTGTGGTGAAATTGAATGTAATATACTATATATCCGCATGTGACTGCGCTTTTTGAATTCAAACGGCAAAGCTTAGACAGGCGCATTATTCCCGTATGATAACAAAAGAATAGAGCAGAAAATACTAATTGTTGGCAAAGAAATAAAATATTACAGAAAAGTTACAAAATAGTTAAAATATAATTACAAATTAATCAAAAAAGTTACATTATTGTTGTTGGCATTAACTCTGCGCTTGAAATATAATGTAATTGCTTAGAATTGGCGAAAACTATATCTTTAGCAAATTTTTTTAGGAGGAAATACGAATGCTTAAGACTAGGAAACTAATCAGTTTGCTGCTTGTTGTAGCGATGATGCTATCGATGTTTTCCGTAGCAATCGTGACAGCAAGCGCGGCTGATGGTGACGCAGCCACCATCATAGCTGATGGTGTAACGTACAAAGCCCATGAAGGCGATACCATTCGGTATAAAGCCTACATGGACGTCACTGCTCTTCCGTATGCTGAAGACGGATATGTACATGCCGTCGACGGTCTGACCACCTATACGCAATCGAATTTAACGATTGTCGGTGAGCCTGACTGCTACGCTGTGTTTAATGATCCGATGACGGGCACGGAAGAAGAGAATCATATCTATTACACCGATACAAGTATGGGCAGAGGCTTCTTGCTGGATGGCAATGCTCCGGTGATAGATGTGACGTTCAAGGTTGACAAGAGCGGTACTTCTACTATTACGAATGAAGCGCAGACTCTTACAAGACTCGTAAACGACAGACCTTATAACTATATGTCAGGCGGTGCTTATACACCGGCTGCGCAAGGTAATGAGGTAAAATACAAGAGCACGGTTGAGGTTACTTGCCCCCATCCGGCAGAGCCCACCGTAGCACCGACCACACCCGGCGACAAGGCGATCGTGCATGTTCAGGGTCTGG
>CAMJJL010000018.1 GCA_946406145.1 uncultured Clostridia bacterium
CCGAACGGCATGTACGGTGGTGTGAGAGGGCGGATTATTTCCGCCCTACTCGATTAGCGAGGATGATTCATCGCTGTTTTGCTTTTTGTCGGCAACATAGCTGTTGAAGCGCGTCTGCAGGGTGCTCCAGATATCATTCGCCTCGTTGCGCGCGTTCTGTACGACCGCTTCCGCCTCAACATTTGCCTTCTGTAAGATCGCGTCCGCCTTTTGTCGGGCGACCGCCTCATATCCATCATAATCCCGTTTCATGGCGTCGTGCATTTCCTTGATCTTAGCAAGATAATCGTCAGCCGCCTTCTGCGCGGCTTCCATCACGCCGTTGACGCGTACCGCCATCTCGGCGATCGAACCGGGCTCCGTGATCTCGGTGTCCACGGACGCGAACTTTCCCTCCAGCTCCGTCACCTTTGCCTTGAGCGCTTCATTCTCTTCGGTGAGGGACGCCGTCTGCTTTTCCAGACTCTCCTTCTCCTGTGCCAAGGGTTCATAGCTGCTGAGCTTGTGGTTCAGCGCGTCGATATCGCTTTTCTGAGATTGGATCAGCATGATCAGCTGATCCTTTCCCATGCTTTTATAATTCATGCCGCTCTCGGGCGTGCTATCATTTTGAAACAGAGCCATAAACATGATCCTCCCTGATAATAGTATTGATAATAGTTGAAAGCTGTTTACGCGAACGTGATATTGCGCTCTACGGACGGTTCATCCGCAGGGTTGGTTCTGGAGAGCAGATAGCCCTGGATATAATCACATTCCGCCTGTGAGGAAGCCGCCAGCTCCTCCTCGGTCTCGACGCCCTCACACAGCGCCTTGATACCGAGAAAATGCGACAGTCGGATAATGCCCGTCAGCAGCTGTCTGCCCTTCTGAGTACGCGAGTCGATGATCAGCTCACGGTCGATCTTGATGATATCGATTGAATAGTCGTTCAAATCCTTGACCGAGGAATAGCCGCAGCCAAAGTCATCCAGCGCGATACGGCAGCCCAGCTCCTTGCAGGCGGAGATATTGTCGCTGACCTGCTTCTTGCTCTCGGCAAAGGCGTCCTCGGTGATCTCGATGACCAGCTTGCTGATGTCAAAATCGTACTGCCGGACGATGTCTTTCATCCGAGTGATAAAGTTCTCATCAGAAAGGGTGATACGCGTCATATTACAGGACAGCCAGAGATTCTTCTTAGGCGTATCCTTCCACTCTTCCAGCGTGCGGCAGCATTCACCGAGGATGTAAAAATCAAGCTCGTCGATCATCTCGGCGGCCTCAAGCATATGGATGTAGTCCGACGGTGTGATCATGCCTTCCTCGGGGCTGTCCCATCGGGACAACGCCTCAGCGCCGCAGGCTGTCTTGCCCTTGCCGTCAAAGATATATTGCACATACAGGCGGAATTCCTTCTTGTCCAAAGCGTCACGCAGCTTCTTCTTCAAGCCGTTCACATACTCCTCGTGCCGGAGCAGCATTGCGTCGGCGAACACATACGGCTCACCTGTCTCACGCGCGTGATAGAAGCCCTGTCTGGCATTGAGGATCGCCTTCTCACACGGGATATTGGGCTGATCCAGATGGAATACGCCTGCCTGAAAATGGATATGGTATTTGAGCATGACGTCGTTGTTGAAGTGATTCAGACGCGACAGCAGATGCTCGATGAATTCCTTTGCCTGTTCCTCGACAGGCGTTTCAAAGGCAAGGGCAAAGCGTCCGTCCGAAATACGCGCGCAGAAGTCGGTTTCACGCGCATGTGCCGCGATCTGAGAAGCGGCGTAGATCTGGATCTCCTCCGATACGGTCGAGTCGGCATATTGCAGAATACGCTGGACGTCGATACCGATGTAGGCGATATAGTACAGCGGACTGGAGGCAGGAGAGATAAAGCTCCGATACCATTGCTCAAAGTACAGACTGTTTCCGATACCGGTGATCGGGTCGGTCAGGCGGTTTTCCTTCGCTGCCTTCTCCTTTTTGCGGCGCCGGATGACGATCAGGATCAGGATGATACAGAGGATCAAAAGACCGATCGCGACAAATACCAGCCAGATCGGAAAGTCGTTGGGCGAATTCGTCACCGCCGTCTCGACGGACAGACGCAGGATCTGCTCGGAGGAGGTAGATTGCAGAGAAGAGGTCACGGTTTTGACCAGATCGTCGGACGCGATCGCGGTGAAGCCGACACACAGCTCGACCTCCTCTTCACCCTTTTGATATGTCAGGATGTGCACCTCTTTCGCGAGATCGTCTATATCACCCTTGGCATGGGCGGAGACGATCTCCACCTGCTTATTCTTAGCCAGACGATACTGCTCATTAGAAGTGCCGGAGTTGATATAGGAAAAGTCAATGCCGCTGTCATCCGAGATCTTTTTGTACAGCTCCGGCAGGATCCCCTTATACTCCTTATCCTCGGTATCATAATACTCGATCGGGTACAAATCGGGATCGCCGGCGATATAGATGGTGTTGCCGTTGGTCGGAGTGTCGACCGTATAGACCGCCGCGTCCGCCGACATTGTACCGAACAGCAGCAGCACTGCGACCGTAATGATCGCTGTCAGTTTTATTTTCATAAGCGTACCTTATTTCAAATTAATCTTTTGTCGCTCAATCCTGCCCCACTGGAGCTTCTTCTTTTTATAACCGATAAACGCTGTCGCGCGTACCCATGCCATGATAAAGCGCAGAACGCATATCTCTACCGTACAGAGCATCAGCGCCTTGAGCACATCACGGAAGGTGACCTTAAGGTCAATAGTCTGCGTCCGTGCGAAGAAGGCGGTCATCGACATCACGGAGCCGAACAGCGCGTAGATGCCGAAGAATATCAGCATAAAGGGCACATTGATCAGATCGACGAAGAAGGCGAGCACCATGGTGGCGATGCCGAAGACCTCGATGAACGGCGACAACAGCTCATAGATCAAAAAGTAAAAATACGAGATAAAGCTGGTCAACCCGAATTTGGGATTCGCCAGCATGACGCGGTGCTTCCACATCGACTGGAACAGACCGATGTGCCAGCGGCGGCGCTGTTTGCTGAGGTCCTTGAGTTTTTCCGGCACCTGCGACCAGCAGATCGCGTCGGTCGCGTAACGGATCAGATAGGGGATGTCGTTCGTTACACAGTAGTCGTGCAGCTTGACGACCAGCTCCATGTCCTCGCCCATGGTGGTTGCGTCATAACCGCCTGCGGCGACAACGGTATCCTTTTTGAATAAGCCGAAGGCTCCCGAGATGATCAATGAGCCGTTGAATTTATCAAACAGGATACGGGACGCGAGAAACGAGCGATCATATTCGAGCACCTGCATACAGGCGAGCAGGTTGCGCGGCAGGCGGTAATTGATAACCCTGCCGTTTTCGATCTCGACGCTGTTGGACGGTCGCACCGCGCCGCCGACCGCTACGACGTTCTCGTTCTCCAGCACAGGCTTGACGATCTTGCTCAGCGAATCGTACTGCAGTACGGAATCGGCGTCGATACAGATAAAGTACGGATACTTGCAGGCGTTGATGCCCATGTTCAGTGAATCTGCCTTGCCGCCGTTTTTCTTTCGGATCAGGGTCAAGGGCACCTTATGGGTCGCCGCCTCATAGACGAACTCCATCGGCTGACAATCGATCTTGCGCTGTATCGGACGGCGGATCGGCAGCATATCAAAGGCTTCGATCAGCTTTGCGGAGGTTCTGTCGGAGGAGCCGTCATCCACGACGACGATCTCGTACAGCGGATAGTCGAGCGCGAGCAGCGAGCGAACGTTCTCGACGATGGTGACGTCCTCGTTGAATGCCGGCACGATGATGCTGATGGGCACATAATGGTCCTTGAGGATCGTGTTTTTCAGCCTATCCTGCTGGCGCTTTTTGAACAATGACGAGGAGCCGGTAACGACGGCGATAAACAGAAAGGTCGAATAACCGATCAGATAGAGCGCGAAGAAGATCTCTACGGCGAGCAAAAAGCCCTTGATGAACTCAAACGCCGTATCGTTGAACAAAGCATATCTCACGTTGCTGCCGCCTTCCTTTCCCTCAGTTTTTTGCGGTCGAACCGATAACGCATCATCTCACCTGCGTAGCGGTCATCGCCCTCGAATATATCAATAAAATCGGCGTACTCGAGCTTCAAGTTCTCCAGCGCCTGTGATGCGTTCAGCCGCACATACCAGTTGCGGCTGCTCAGATTCTTTTTGAGCACCTCGATGGTTCTGTCCGAGGGATAGGACGCCAACGCAAAGCAGGTGATCGAGGTGTACTCCCAGTGCGTTTCGTCCTCATGCTCAGCATATTTCATCAGCTGTTCATAGGCAGGCTCATAGGGATATCTGCCCAGATAGCGGATCGCGCAGTAATGGATCTCACAGTCGAGATCCTGCCTCAGCAATCCGAGCATCCTCTCCTGAAAATCACCCGAAGAAAAACGGATGCTGTCGAGGATCGCGAGCTGTGTGTTCAGCGAATACCCAAACAGGCGCTCCCACAAAAGCTCGTTGAGCTCCTTTTTATCGCCGGTAAACGTCAACAGACCGTCTGTCAGCAGTTTTTTGTTGTGATAATAGCCGGTGTTGTCAATGATCTTCAGCGCGTCCGCGACATTCTCCGCATTACCCATGGAGTAGAACGCGCCAAGGGCATTTTCACGGCAGTAGATGGACGGCTTCTCCAACAGATCGACCAGAATACGGTTGATCTGCGGCAGATCCTCGCCGTAGAAAAGCTGATAACGCGCGATGATATACGGAAAGTACGTCATCTGCAGCTCATCCTTGCGGCTGTATCGATTTGCCAGCGTGACAAAAACATATTCGAGCTTATGCAGATACGCCTTGACCTGATCGGGATACTGCTCATACAGGGTCTCCAGCGCCTTGTCGAACGCCATCAGCTCGCGGACGTTGGTCAGCTTTTTCAGGAGCATCAGACGATGCCGGTCATCCAGCACCTCCTTGCCGAACTGCTCCTTGATCAGGTCGATATAATACAGACGGCTCTTTTCTGCTGCTCTGTCATTGCGCTTGAACAAAAAGATACATACAATATTGAATCCGATCATCGCCAGACAAACGGCAAGATAGATATAAACAATGACCTCAATCTTCATCTTGATCTCTCCAGCGTTCTTGTAGTACGTAATACGAGCTCTTGAGGCGCTCGTGATAGGTTACATGATTGTTCCAGCCCTTCAGACTGACAGGCCGGAGCTGCGCTCTGCGCGGTCCGTCATCCTTCGCGTACAGACCTGCCCACAGCCGATCGATCTCGATGTACTCGATGCCGTAATGCTCATAGTAATCGTCGTGAATCATCATCAGCGACGGATCGGAGAAGTTGAGCAGCTGCCACGGCAGCTTGATCTCCACAAAGCCGTCGCCTGCCATAAAGTCCGCCAGCGAGTTGAAATCGGGATCGGACGGATTGGCGTTGCCGTAGGTCAGCTTACCGGTCTCAAACACCTCGGCGGGAGCTTGCAAATTATGATACAAAAGCGGCGTCGCCGTTTGCAGGATCATGTCGATATCGGTGAAGCGCGGCGAATCCTTTGACGGGATATTATCCTTGAGGTAGGCGTTGAACTCGTAGACGTTCTCCGAATAGTTGCTGCGGAGCACCTCATAGCGCTCCTGCACCCTCACACGGCTGTTCTTTTTGCCCTCGAGCTCAATGATGAAGTCGATCGCACGGTCGAACAGCATATCCTTCTCTTCATAATAGCTGCTGCCGCTTTCGGGCGTGATATCGAGAGGGATATAGAGCTTGTCGCTGTCGATATTCAAGCCGTCTTTACTGACCTTGAAGTAGATGAACTTTTCATCATATTTCATCGAGAGCCGCATATCGCCGCGCGCGGCAACGAGATCATCGTTCGTCCACTCGGCGTCGTCGCCGTCGACGTAGCAGACGGATCGCTCCTTGCCGGGATCAAAGGAGAGCAGACCGAAATACTGCTCATTCGTCTGGTAATCCGACCAGTAGGGGTCGCGCTTGAGGTTGACGGCATACATCGTGTTCCATGTACGCTTGAACCACTCATCCTGCCATGAGAACACACAGCAGCCGGAACAGCCTGCCGCCTTGATATCTTCATAACAGTCGATGATCGCCTTGCCCTGCTCCTTTTCGGACATATTACCCTGGTTTCTGCCGAGGTTCATCTCGCGCTGCGCCATGCCGCGTCCGGTCGAAACGCCGAACTCGGAGATCACAACGGGCATGGTGTGGTGCCGCGTGAGCATGGACAGATAGGCGCGGTAGGTGTTGAGCACACCGTCGGTCTCATACGGCGTAAGATCGTCAAAGCCGAGCGCGCTCCAGTCGGAGATATACGCCAGATAGTCGGGATAATACGGATAGACGTGGTAGGATACGAACTGACCGGAGAGAAAGTCCTCTGTCGTTCTGATATGCTCCACATCCACCTCGGCGCACTTCATGAAGAAGCGCTCGATATCCTCGGGGTACTCAAACGGATCGGTCGTCGGCCAGTTGGAAAAGGCAACGAGCTTCTGCATTTTATAGCGATTGGATTCGTATTCCACCACTCGATCGCCGACCTCTGCGAGCATCGCTTCAAAGGGCGTCGCATCGGGCGAGGTATAGAAATACCTGCCCCGATACTCAGAAGCGCCCTCGATATCGCCGTACTGCTCGTTGGTGTAAGCGACGGTGACGTCCTCCCACTCAACGCCGAGGATATAGCCGATGACCCACGGCGAGATATCGTGCAGATATACACCCGAGCCTGCGGACGCCATCCTGCCGACGCCGATCTTCTTGTTGCCGTGGATAACGTCGAGCATGGAGCGGCAGTCGTCGAGGAAGCGCTCTCTGAATCCCTGCTGGAACGCGTCACGATAGGAGTTCTGGATATAGTCGTTGACCCACACACCGTGTATCAGCCACAGGGGGTTGTCGTTATTTTGATTGTACTCATAGAAAGCATTGTAGAAAACATCCTGCTGTACGGTATAGACGCGGATGGTGTTGGCGCCCATCTCCTGGATATACTTGAACCAGCGCTTATAGGTGTCCTTGTCGATCGCAAAGTCGGTCGACCACTCACCCGGCTTACCGGAGCCGAGGTTGACGCCCTTGATCTCGAACGGCTCATAATCCTCGCCGTTGAACATCAGGATTTGATCGCCCTCAGTGCGGACAAAGGTGCTCGTCACCTTGCCGGGATCGAGGTCGATATACCACCCCAGGCGGTAATACGCGGTGTCAATACCCAGCGCAAGCAATACCACGATGCTTACAATAATGATAAATCTCTTCATAACATTTCGCTTTGTACGGCATTGGGCAGGCTCACAAGCTCCTCATAGCCGTGTTGAAATAATCAGTTTGCGTTTTCAATAAACTTCTTGACGCGTGATTGCGCGCTGTACTGCGCCAGTACGTCGATATTGACGTCCAAAAACTCCGTGCGCAGATGAATGTAATCCTTCATCTGCATAACGGCGCTATCATAGCTGTGGATATTTCTCTCCTCGGGATACAGCAGCGAATCATCGTCATAGGAATAGCCCCAGCGTTCTTCGTTGCGCTTGACGGCGTCGCCGAGATAGGCGATCGTATCATCGATATATCGATCGAGATAATCGTCGGAGAGAACGCTCTTGCGCAGGTCACGGTATCGCTCAATGATCCGCTTGGTGAAGTCCTTATCCTTGACGAGCATCCAATACCACGGCGCATTGATCAGGCGGAAGTCGTCCGTCGGGATCGCATGTTCCTGATAGTTGTCGCAGGCATTATTGAAATCCCAGATACACATACGGAATCTGCCGTCCGTATCCTTATAGATATAGGTGGAATAAGCGCCGGCGTCATAGTTGCCCGTCAATTCGTTGATGATGAAATAATCAACAAACGAATCGATATCGATCAGCTTTTTATAGCCATAGGCGTCATTATCGAAGTCATAGGAATAGATCGTCTTTTCAAAGGACGAAAAGTCCTTGGTGATGGACGTCATGAGCTCCGGCGTGATATTCTTCTTTCCGGGATACTCGACGTTGATGCCGGAGGTGGCGTTCAGTCGGTAGGCATATTTCGTAAAGTTATTGATATCTTCCTCCGTAGTTCTGTCCATCCTCAGCAGATAGCCGGAGTAGGTGTTATCCTTTTTATCAACCGTGAGAGGCAGTCTTGCGCCGTTCTTGCCGGCGGTAACAGTCTCCGTCATCACGTAGATGCCCTCATACTCTCCGTTGAGAAACATCTCGCAAAAGCGGACGTTCGGCGCGTAATCCATGATCTCGCCGCCGATGTTGTACCACATATAGTTGCGGAGCATGGTCTTGTCGAGGAACGGTCCGTGCAAAACCCACTCGCTGTGCGGCGCCATCCCCATCACGCTCTGATCATTGCCGTCCCCCACACTGTCGACCAGCTTGAGCTTGTAATTCAGCTTGTCAAAATAACGCGAGGAGTTGCCGTGCACATGGATGGTCGCTTCGCTGACAAGCGTCGGTTCATCGCCGATATGATTGTTGGTTTTCTCGTGATCGGTGATCCTGACGTTCGAGAGGATGCGGTCAGAGCCGTCGGACGCGGTCGTAAAGCCCTTGTGCTGACCTTTTTCATCCAATATGGGCTTGCCGGGGATCTCCTTGCCGTCCGTATCGATTTGAATCAGAGGAAGGTGGGTACAGAAAACGTCCGTACCGTGGTCGGTGCAAGCCGGCTTCTCTGCGTCGGAACGGTGCTGATGCACCCTCGGCGGTTCCTGCTTCAGAAAAATCGTCGCGGAGAATCCGGTGATCAAAAGGGCGATACAGAGGATGATGCCGATTATTTTGTTTTTCATTTAACCACCGCCTTTCACCGCTGATGATCATGCGTCGATATAGTAGTCGACGGGGTGCTTCTCCTCGCGCGCCATTCTGCGGAGAACAGCGGATACGCGGTTCAGTCCTGCCTCGCGGACAAAATAGTTTGTTGAGCTGTAGCGCAGGTTTTCATCATCACCTGCGTAGAGCAGCCGAAAACCGGATTTCAGCCACGCTTCGTCGGACAATTCCGTTCTCTTCGAATACGGGTACGCCATCGAAGTCGGGGTCAGATCCAGATACTTCTTGAAGCTGCGCGCCGTATCGGCATAATCCTTCTGCGCGATCGGCAGGAAGGACTCAAGGGTGTCGCCTTCCTTTGTATTGGCGCCGCATCGGCCGTCATGCAAAAAGAAATGCTGTTTGTCCGTATGGCTGATGATCTCGATCGTGCCGGAATCGGACATTTCGGCAAGCTCCTGCCATGTGCAGTACGGAGCCTCGCTCTTTGCGCGCGCGTCGGGCGCGGCGGTCGCGTTGTCGATCTCATAGCCGATGATTGACAGGGACGCCTTCATCTTGTGTTTTTTGAGTAAAGGCCATGCACGTTTATAGACGCCGAACTTGCCGTCATCGATCGTGATGATGAGGGGCTTTTCCGGCATCTCTCCCTTGCCGTCGAGATAGTCGATCAGCTGAGCGGTGGTGATCGTCGTGTAGCCGTTGTCCTCTATCCACTGCAGATCCTGTTCGAATTCATCCGCGTAGATCGCGTATGTATCGAAGGCGATCCCGTCATCGAGATCCTGCTGTGTGACGAATTCATGGTACATCAGTACCGGCACACCGAACACCTCGCCTGCCTCATAGCCTGTTTTCTGCGGCTCGCTGAGGTCGCTGCGGAACTCTCCGCTGACAGCGCGGACACGATAGAACCAGTCGGTCTTTTTGTCCCTGTGTTCATCATAAAGGAAGGGCTCGTCACGTGTCGCGACATGGGTATAATCACCGTCGCGAGTATCAGAGCGCGAGAACTCATAGGTGCAGTTCTCCTGCGGCTTGACCGCGACCACAGCGGTATACGGATCCATCACGGTGACGGACTCGATCACAGGCGTATCGGGGGTCTTGTGATTCTCCGAAGCGCCGGTGGGTACGGTCAGCGTGCTCTCGAGCGCTTCCGATATGCCGTTTTTGCCGATGATCTTGAGTTGATAAAGATAGGTGCCGCCGCTGCCGATATAGCGGTCGGTGTAGGTGACCTCGTCACCGTCGGAATCAAAGATGAATTTGAAATCATCATCCTCGGGACTGCGCCGATACAGACGATAGGTCTTTGCTTCGTCGCTGTGCTGCCATCTGACGACCGCCGTGCCGTTTTCCAGACTGACGGTCAGCTCCTGCGGCGCCGACGGCTTTTTACCGCAGGCGGACAGCAGACAGCACACAAAAAGGAGCAATGCCAGGAACCGTTTCATATCAGTTGGACACCTCGTCGTTCTGCATGACGATATTGACATACTCGATGCCGCCGATATTATAGATCGCGTCGGTCAGACTGCCGCTCTTCTCTTCCACGCGTCGGAGCTGATTTGCGGTGATCTCATAGATGAATTCGACCGTATCCTCATCGGTATTTCTGACGCGCAGGATCGCCTTACGCTTGAACACCGAGAACATATGCGCCTGGATCGCGGACTGGCGGCTGCGCGAGCCTCTGATGATCAGGAGCATACGGTTATCGTTCTTAATCAATCCGAACACCAGCAGGATGATGAACGCGGCCACACTGCCGACTGCCGCTACCAGATAATCGCCTACGCCGCAGCAGATACCGGCGATGACCGTCCAGAAGATATAGATCGTATCGCGGCTGTCCTTGATCGCGGTACGGAAACGGACGATTGACAGCGCACCGACCATACCTAAGGAAAGCGCGATATTGTTGCCGATGACCGTCATGACCGTACCGGTGAGCACCGTCATCACCACCAGAGATACGTTGAACTTTTTGCTGTAGATCGTTCCCTTGTGGGTGATCATATAGGATATGTAAATAAAAATACCCAGAGCGGCGGCGACAAGAATATTCAGAACAATACTCTCAAAACTCAGCTCGCCCGTTGTCTGAAACAGGTTAAACAGTTTATCTTTCATCTTCAAATCTCCTTACAGGTGGGTTTGATAAGCGTTGTGTCGTGCCAACATATATTTGCTGACGGACAACTCGCTTTTGTCGATACAGTTGATCATGCTTTGAATGTAATTCAGCAGGAAGCCGTTGAACTTGACCTCCAATACTACATCATACGGATCCATCACGGGGTTCATGTTCAGATGCTCCGAGAACAAGTCATAGCAGCTCTCGGTGGAAACGATCCGATTGTCAAAGGTGACGCGGATCCTGTTTTCCTTGGCGATGAACGCCTTACGGTTATACTCGACGATCGTGCGCGGGACATAGACGCGCGTTTTCATAAATCCGTATACCTCGGCGGCGAACGGCTCGGCATATTGCAGCAACACCTCATAATCGCCCTTCGTCAGTCGGATCGCGTCCTCGCGGCTGACGCGCAGTGAGCGCTTGAGCTGGCGTGAACCCTGCTTTTGTTTCATCTCCAGCATCGCGAAATCCGCCTTTGGATCATAGCACCGCAGGCGGATCTTTCTGCGCAGCTCGATACCTGCCTGCTTTTCGAAGAAGTCCGTATCATACGGCGTATCAAAATACAGCGACCGGATCATATAGCCGTTGACGCCGTTGTGCGGATCCTGCGCCATCACTTTCTCGAGCCTTGCGCCGGTCTGACGAAAATCAGCGATATTGATCAGGAACTTTTTTTCTTCGCGCAATACCTTATTCAATCCATCACCACCCTATCCATTCCGTGTCCGTTTTCATTGTAGTTTTCTTGACAAACAAAAAGACCAACCGCAATCCAAAAAATCGCGGCTGGTCTATCATACGCATCAAAAGCGCTACAGATACCATGGCTTTGCGCCCTATCCTTTCGAATAGTTTGCCCATCATTTTGGGGCAAGTATAACACAAGCACGAGAATGAGTCAAGGAAATTTAAGCGCTCTCAAGGATTTATGGAGGATCATACAGCAATACGTACAAAATTCTCGAAAAATTTTAGCAACAATGTCAATGCCTGCTTTTCCTCTTTTGTGGTAAAATAAGGTATCTTATAGGAACGATATCCGCTTTCTCCTCACTTCTCCTGCGGAACACTGTATCAATGATCTGGGGATAAAAGAATTGACCTTCATTCTTTTCATCCCGATGCTCTATCCCAAAGGAGGATCATATGAAGCTGTTCTCAAAAAATCATTATCAGCAAAAATTGAACGCGCTGGTTGCCGACGAAGAGAAATGGAATCAGTTCCAAAACGCGTGTATCCTGGTCGTTTTCGGGTTCACCTCCCTTTTGATGTCCGTTGTCAACCTTTTCACCCATCAGGGGAGCTTCACATGGATCACACTGGGCTTCTCCCTTGCCTGCCTGATCGACCTGCTCCTGCTCAGGAAGAAGGGTACCATCGCAAAGGTGGCGCTGGCGATCTTTGCCGTTGAAGTAACGGCGGTTTTCATCTACTTCATCGTATCGGGGATCCCGGATGGCTTCAGCGTGCTGTGGACGGCGATGGTGCCGTGCTTCGGACTGCTGATGTACGGGATCCGCAACGGAACGATTCTGTCCCTGATCATGTTCCTTATGCTCGTCTTTTTCTTCTGGACGCCGGTCGGCAATGATCTGCTGCAATACACGTACAACGCAACCTTCAAGATGCGCTTTCCTCTGCTGTATCTGGCGTTTTTTGTTGTCGCCGTGATAATGGAAAAGATGCGCGACACAGCTCACGCGGCGCTCAAGGAATCACAAAAGAAATATGAGTTTCTCTGCTACCACGACGCGCTGACGGGCTTATACAACCGCTTCTGGCTGCAAACGATACTGGCACATCCCGAGAACAAGCAGCTCAAGCCTGCCGCGGTAGCGGTTCTGGATATCGACAACTTCAAGTTCATCAACGACAATTTCGGTCATCCGAACGGCGATATCGTGATCTGTCAGCTCGGACAAACCATCGTCGATACGATGAATGGCAGCGGCGAGCTGTGCCGCTGGGGCGGAGACGAGTTCCTGATCCTGTTTCACACCGATATCAATGCCGAAGCAGTCTGCAAACGCATCGTTGACGCCGTTTGCGCACAAGAGTTTGTTTTTGACAGCGAGAGAGTGAATACAACCGTCACGGTCGGTCTGGTGATCGCGCCCGACGGCGGAACGAACGACGTAGACTCCATGATCCGAAAGGCGGACATCAACCTGTATCACGCCAAGGATCAGGGAAAGAACTGCACGATCACCTCACAGCTGTGATCAGCTTCTCCAAAAACAAAGCACATTCAGCGACTATGCCGAATGTGCTTTTTTTCGTATTTAACGGTTAGCGCCGATCTTTTCCTTTTCCAAATACAGGAGCTTATCCGCCTGCGTGAGATAATCAAAGAACTCCCCGGGATCCTTGGGACAGCCCGTGACGCATCCAAAGCTGCAGCCGAGTCCGCTCTTCACGCCCGAAACATTCACCTTAGAGAATTCTTCGTTGACCTTGCGCAGCTTCTCCTTCAAAACATCCGGATCATCGCCCTTTTCGACGACCAAAAATTCATCACCGCCGAAGCGATAGACGCTCTCCTTGGGAAAGACATCCAGAAGAATGTCGGAAAACAGCTTGAGGACGTCGTCGCCGACCTGATGCCCGTAGGTATCGTTGACGCCTTTGAAGTTGTTGATATCCCCCATCGCGATACAGATATCCGTACCGACATATTCGGATACACGCTGATTCAGCGCATAGCGGTTCTGCAGACGGGTGATGCTGTCGTGGTTGGCGATCAGCTCCAGCCATTCGTTGAGCAGATTCGCCTTGTCCTTCTCCGCAATATAATTGATCGTCAGGTGATAGTTCGTCACCGCACCGGCAACGGAGATCGCCGCGAGCATCATATAATTATACGGATTGATCCCTCCCTGACCGAACCCGAAGTTCAGGATCAGATAATTGAGCAGATACGAGCCCAGGATCGTCGCGGCGGTAAAGAGCGGATGCAACCGGACAAACAGCACCGTGATCAGCTCGACGGTATAGAAGGTCAAAAGCTGTTGATGGTTGACGTAATTCGACACGGATACGAACATGCTCCATATGATCAGTAGAATGATAAATCCACCGATAAAGATTTTTGCCGCTGGAAGATGGTTTTGGATGGTTTGCGGATTTTTGAGCAGCCTGCCGGCAATGATAAACCCGATGATGCACAGCAGGACGCTGAGTCCGACGCGGATAACGGCGCCGATGACGTCGCTCTGCGGCAGCTTGCTCATATTCATGAGCAGGAATATGAGCAGCGATATGATCTGGACGATCCCCACGACAAGGGAGACATAATATATGTTCTTAATATTCAGCGTATGTATCTCATACATGGTATCCATGCTCATTTTCGGTATAAACCAGCCCTTGATCCACTCTGAACACTTTTTCATGTAATCACCTCATTCAGGAAAAGGATTGGGTGACAGCATTGTAACAATTCTTTTGTCAAAATACAATGGTAAAACTGCCCAAAAATCAACGTTTGCATCAGAAAACGGTTAAAAAAGCACCCGATCACGGCTCCATATTGAGCGCCGCGATACGCCGCACCTCCTCTTGCGCGTTCAAAAACGCCTGTGCGACAAGCGGATCAAAATGCGATCCCGCGTCCTCACGGATGATGTCGAACGCCTTATCGACGGTGAACGGCTCCTTGTAGCTGCGTCGCGATACCAGCGCGTCGAATACGTCCGCTACCGCCATCACACGAGCTGAAAGCGGGATCTCCTCGCCCTTACGCCCTTCTGGATAGCCCTTGCCGTTCCACTTCTCATGATGATACAGCGCCAGGTTTTTCGCTTCGGTCAGATAGCCGGTATCCTCGTCCACGAGCTCGATCGCTTTGTCGATGATCTTGCCGCCCTCGACGGTATGGCGCTGCATAATGCGGAACTCCTCATCGGTCAGCTTGCCGGGCTTGTTGAGGATGGTATCGGAAACCGTGATCTTGCCGACGTCATGCAGCGGCGCGGAGTTGACGACCTCATCGATAAATTCCTCGCTCAGCATATCGCTGTAGAAGCCGTCCTTCTTCATCTGACACAGGATGATCCCGGTATAGGCGGCGGTCTTGAAAACATGATCGCCCGTGCACTGGTCGCGGCTTTCCACCATATCCGCGAGCACCAGGATCAGACCGTTCTGCAGCCTGGCGAGCTGTTCGCTTTTGTGCTGGATCTCCTCAATATAGCGCATGGTGTCATGCGCCGTCTTCTTGTATTCTTCATAGAGCGTTTCGATCTCGTCGCCCGTGCGGATATCCAGCATATCGAACATACGGCTCCACTTTTCCCTCGCCTCGGGGGTATCGTAGCCGGAGTGGCGCGAAACGTGCACGATCGAGTTGATCGGCTTGACGATATGCTGTTCTGCCATCCACACGGCATAGGTGCGGATCAAAATGAGAAAGCCGAGGAACAGCGAGATGATCTTCGCCAGGAACGCGATCTCCTCGGAGCGCAGTCGGTTCATCTCCATATCAACGCCGATATAACACTGCACCTTTCCCGTGCTGTCGGCAACAGGCTCATACACCGTCAGCAGCCAGCCGTACTCGTCGTTAGTGATATCGGTGGGGATCGGCTCGCCCTTTAAAAAGCGATCCTTGTATTTACTGATAGAGTCATCATATTGGATGACGTCGCCGGGATCATCCGCCTTTACCTCGGCGGTATCCGCGTCAAAGACAACGTGCGTGCCATCCTCCTCAATGCGATAGATATAGGCATACTTGATCTCGGGAGAGAGCTTGATGACCGCGGAGATCAGCTCCTCGGTATCCTTGTAGCCCTGAGCCTCTTCACCCTTGTTCAGATACTCGGTGATCCGATCCTTGTCCAGATTGCCACAGATAACACGAGCGGCGTAGCGTCCGTTCTCCTCATACTCGGCGATCGTTGAATTATGGTACTGCAAAATACTGATACCGATCGCTGCCGACGCGACAAGGGTGGTGGAGATCGCGACAACGAGGGTGACCTTCCAGCGCAGAGAAAGGCGCTTGCGGTTATGACTTTTATGACTTTCGTTTCTCTCCAAAACGGTGATGTAATACCAGCTCTGTGTATGGACAAACGCCAACAGCTTCATCGGCAGCAGCCGGTAGATGATCAGCGCGATCACGGTGACGATCGCCTTGTCGACAAAATCGATCAAAAAGGTCGACAGCAGATTCGACAGGAAGTATCCCATCGGCACCGCCCTGTTAATGCCTGCCGCCATATCGACGGCATAGCCCTCACCAAAGCTCATACCGTTGATCAGCCATGTCAGCATACCGCCGACGACGCCTCCCATCAAGGCAAATATCAAGATGCCGATCAGGATATACGGCACCTTGAAGCGGCGCATTTTATCAGCGAACGACACTGCCGCTACGGCAATGAGCACACTGATGATGCAGTAATAGATCGAATAGGAATTCGAAAATCCGTTGATGATATTGGAGAAGAATCCGACTGTGATACAGGGGATGTAGCCGCCCACCATCGCCGACAGTATCGTGCCGATATTGTCGATGAACAGCGGCAGTCCCAACAGCGCGTTGAGCTTCGTGCCGAGGATATTCAGCAGGATACCTGCGGCGATCACGCATACCAGCGACACGCCGGATCTCCATGATTTATTTTTCAGAGTTGATGACATGGCGAGCCTCCGCTGAGTCAGCGCTGTCCGGGCGCGGATATTCTTTCTTGATCAGTTCCTCAAAGCGATCCGCCGGCAGGGGCGGCGAGAAGTAGTAGCCCTGCACGATATCACAGCCCATCTCCTTGAGCGCGTCGAGCTGTTCTTTTTCCTCTACGCCTTCCGCTACGACGGGTACGCCGAGAAACGCGGCAATATCCATCACCAGCTTGACGAGGCGCAGGTTCTTGTCATCGATCAGCATGCGGCGGATAAACCGCATATCGATCTTGAGTACATCAAAGGGGATCTCGGTGAGCATATTCAACGACGAATAGCCCGAGCCGAAATCGTCCATCGCAATTCTAAATCCGCTTTTTCTCAGACTGCTTACCACCTCGATCAGGCGGTCGGCGCTGTCGGAATAGGCGGACTCGGTGATCTCAGGGATGAGATCGTCGGGTCGGAGGGAACACGCCTTGACGATCCCGATGAGCTTATCCTCCAGCTGCGGATCAAAGACGTCGACACGCGAGACATTTACCGACACGGGGATGGTGACCCCGTATTGTTCACGCCAGCGCCCGATCTGCAACGCCGCCTCATGCCAGACATAGTCATCCACCTGCCGGATCAGTCCGTTATGCTCAAAGAGGGGGATGAAATCGCCCGGGCTGATGAAGCCGAGCTCGGGATGGATCCAGCGGATCAGCGCCTCGGCGCTCGCAAGGATCGGGCGATCTCCCTTAATGTTATATTTCGGTTGATAATAAACGACAAAATCACGGTTGCGGATCGCGCTCGCAACGTCGCCGATCAGTCTTTCGTGATAGAGCGTGCGCGCATACTGCTCGCTGTCATACCGGGCAGTCAGCGCCCCGTACTGCCCGCGGATGCGATCACACGCGCCTTTCGCGCGACTGAACCATCTCTCGGGATCGGTGGATTCGTCGTCACAGGAATAGATGCCCGCTCTGATATGCAGACTGCGCAATCCGGAATCCTTCACCAAACGCTCCTGCATCTGTCGGATCATCGGCTCATAGTCCTCCTGACGTTCACAGTAAACAAAGAAGGTGTCGCTGTCACTGCGGCACGCGATGCCGTGGATCCCGGGGAGCAGCGCCGCGATCAGCTGACCGAAGCGCCTGAGGATGCGGTCGCCCTCGTCACGCCCGTAAAGCTCGTTGATCATATGGAAGCGGTCGATGTTCAGCACCAGCGCGTCCATATGAATATCGGACGCCGGCTGTCGGCGCTGCAAATAGGCGAAGAAGTAGCCGCGCGTATACAGCCCCGAAACCTTATCACGCTCTGTAGAACGGATGATGCTCTTGTCCTCGCTCATCTCGATGATCCGCTCACAGCGCGCGAGGATGACCTCGGGCATATCGTAGGGCTTGGTGATGAAATCCGCCGCACCCATGCGGATACTGCGCACCTCGGCGCTCTTCTCGGACGTCATAACGATGATCGGGATCCGCCGCAGGTGCTCATCCGCCTGACAGCGCTCGATCACCTCAAAGCCATCCATGACAGGCATCAGCAGATCGAGCAGGATCAGCGAATAATCCCCCTCCTCAAGCGCTGCCATCGCCTCTTTTCCGTTTGACGCAAACGCGATCTCAAAGGTCTGTGAGAGCATTGCGCCGAGCAGCTCGCGGTTGATCCGCTCATCGTCCACGACCAGCACACGGCGCCTGATATCCTTAGTCAAAAAACCCTTCATAGCCATCTCCGTTTATCCGATCGACAAAAATGTCGATCGATCCAATCATACCAATATGCGGTTATTATAATACGATTCTGCTGATAATACAATTCTTTCCTCAAAAAACAATGCAGTTTTTCGATATTTCAGTCAAAATGATTCCGCCAACCTGATCCGCGAAGGATGAAAAACAATGGTTTTCCGTTGTACAGATTCCATAAAATCCCTTTTCAATTTATGGGACTATTACCGATTTTTCGCCCAATTATTGAAAAAAGCAACAGAAAAGACTATGATAAAAATAGTATATCA
The DNA here is from genome assembly GCA_946406145.1 of uncultured Clostridia bacterium. Classification (GTDB taxonomy): domain Bacteria; phylum Bacillota; class Clostridia; order Oscillospirales; family Acutalibacteraceae; genus Ruminococcoides. Next base: position 18,585 of record CAMJJL010000018.1, read on the forward strand.
GCATATTAACAATGAAGGAATGGTAAAAGATCATGGACACAGGTTTATTCGATCTGCTGAAAACAGTCAGACAGCCCGAAGCCATCGTTCAATTTCTCGATCATTCTTCCTATGACGAGCTGATCGAGATCGATCTGGAGAAACAGATCTTCAAAAGAGTATTCCATATTGCAAAAAAATACAGTATGCCGCTGGCACAGGGCAATTTCAGAGAGATGTTCATCGGGATGTCCGAGGATCTGATCCACCCCGGGGAACGCGACGGATTTGTGGAATTGATGAATCCCGAGACCCTCGCCTATCGCCTGTCGGACTCCGAGATCCCGGGGCTGTACTGCGGCGAATACCGCTTTCACCTCGTTGCAGGCAGCTGGCGCTGGGTAGAGATGGTACTGCTCACAGGCGAACAATACGGATTGAAGAAGAATGTCCTGCGCATGTACATCTTTGACTGTCACAGCCGCAAGGTGCGCGAGCTGGGGCTGACGGATAACGCCGTATACACCGATCACAACCGCAACGAGATGACCGGGCTGCTGAGAAAGCGCGCCTTTGTCAAGGATGTGGAGCAACGCATCAAAAACAAAGAGGTCAGCTGGTGTCTGGTCTCGATCGACATCGACAACTTCAAGCTCTTTAACGAGTGGTACGGCCACAGTGAGGGCGACCTCTTGATGGTGCAGATCGGCGCGACGCTGCTCGAAGCAAGCGACCGTACCGGCGGCACGGCAGGCTACTTCGGACAGGACGACTTCTGTCTGCTGATCCCCTTTGACATGGAGCTGATCGGGCACACCTATGAGGACATCGCGTCGCTGATCGGCTCACGCGGCAGCAGCGCGAGCTTTTTGCCTGCGCTCGGCGTAGCCGAGGTCGTAGAAAACTGCGAGCTGCCGGATCTGCTCGACCGCGCGTTTCTGGCGGCGCAGATCGCAAAGGAAGGCTACCACAGCCGTATCCGCGTTTTTGAAAAAGGGATGTACTCGCGCACGGATGAAGAATACCGCGTGCTCACAGACTTTTTGCAGGCGCTCAGGCAGCGCGAGATCGTCTTTTATCTGCAGCCGCAGTGCCGTGCGTCAACGGGCAGGATCGTGGGCGCAGAGGCGCTGGCGCGGTGGGTCAAGCCCGACGGAGCGGTCGTTCCGCCCGACCTGTTCATCCCCGTGCTCGAAAAGCGCGGACTGATCTCCGACCTCGACCTTTATATGTGGGAGAGCGTTTGCAGCTGGCAGCACAGCTGGATCGAAGGCGGTCATGTACCCCTGCCTGTTTCGATCAACGTATCGGTCTCCGATATCCTGCACACCGATCTGCCTGCCGTATTCGAAAAGCTCGTCACCAAATATGACCTGCCGCGCAATCTGATCAAGATCGAGATCACCGAATCCTCGTATATCAGCAATACCGCACTGGTCATGGAAACGGTCAAGTCGCTCAGAGAGAAGGACTTCACCGTACTGATGGATGATTTCGGCAGCGGTTACTCTACCTTGAATATGCTCAAGAACCTGAGTATCGACGTCATCAAGCTCGACGCACAGTTCCTGAATATCGATAAGGACAATGAAGAGAAGAGCATCCGCATCCTGGAATCTGTCACCAATATGACCAAGACGATCGGCGTCCCGATCATCGTCGAGGGCGTTGAGACCAAGGAGCAGAGGGATTTTCTGGTCGATCTGGGATGCCGCTATATTCAGGGCTACTACTTCTACCGTCCCATGCCGGCCGATGAGTATGAGAAGCTGATCAGCGATCCCGACAAGATCGATACCTCCGGCATCTCGTTCAAGGCGAATCAGCAATTCCGCCTGCGTGAGCTGCTGGATAACAACATCTACAGCGATACCATGCTCAACAATATCCTCGGCCCGTGCGCGTTGTACTCATGGCACGGCGAGGATGTGGATATCGTGCGGTACAACGAACAGTTTTATGAAGCGGTCGATGTACCCGATTTTACCGAGCGCCTGATCTGTATCCGCCGTTTTCTGCCGAAGGCGGATATCCCACGGCTGACCCAGCTGCTCCATCTGGCAGAGAGCGACCGTCTGAACGGCTCGAAGGGCATCCTGCACTTTTACAAGACCGACGGCAGCCTGACCACCTTCTACATGCACTTTTATTATCTGCACAGCGAGGGGGACGCTAAGATATTCTACGGCTCCGTGCGGAATATCACCAAGCTCAGCACACTCGAAAGGCAGATGTCCCTGTTGTCACATATCTCTCGCGATACGGTGCTGTTTCTCTCGCGCACGGATGAGGATGATATCCGCTTCACCGTCCTGTTCAACGGGCTGGAGAACGTGATCGGCATGAACACCCAAAAGCTTGAGAGCGAACTCAACAGCGGCGACAGCTTCTTCAACCGGCTCACAGAGGCGACCGGCTCCACCGTCTATCGTGATATCTATAAAAAGATCGTCAGCTTTGAGGCGTTCTCAACGAAGCTGACGATCAATAAAGCGATCGGCGATAGTCTGACGCTGAACGTCAGCGGCAACTATATGCCCGACGAAACCAATACGATGGATTATATCATCATCCTGAGCAACGTCGAAGAGGCTTAGCGTTACACGATTCATAGCACGACAAAACCCTTGTACCGCACAGTACAAGGGTTTTTATCATGAAATAAGCATGGACGAATTGACTTTGTAATGCTCTTATTTGTCTGTCAACAGCGCGTGATACAATTGATAGTCATCATCCCGGAACACGTTGAAGATGACCTTGATATCGCTGCCTGTTGTTTTTTTGTACGCTTTTACGGTTGATACGGCGATCTGTGCCGCCTTATGCTGTGGGAATCCGAACACGCCTGTGGAGATACAGCAGAACGCGATGCTTTTACAACCGTTTTCTTCCGCGAGCTTCAAGCAGGAGAGATAACAGCTTTTGAGCAACTCACAATGTTTTTCATTCAGACTGCCGCTGACGATCGGCCCGACCGTGTGCAGCACATATTGACACGGCAGGTTGTAACCGGGCGTGATCTTCGCCTGTCCCGCCGGCTCCTCGTGGCCCTGCTCGCGCATGATCTCGTAGCACCGATAGCGCAGGGACAGCCCTGCGGCGCTGTGGATGCAGTTGTCGACGCAGTTGTGCAGAGGGACAAAGCACCCGAGCATTTGAGAATTCGCGGCATTGACGATCGCGTCACATGCAAGGGTGGTGATATCCCCCTGCCACAGATAGAGCGCCCCCTGCATCGGCGACAGATCCTCAAGGCGTGTGATCCCCCTGTCGGCGATCTCCTGCTTGAGATACGCGCCCTCGATCCTTCGGTATTCCTCGTCGATCGGTTGGGGCATCCACACGTTCATCATCGCGCGCAGCAGGCGCTTTTGCTCCTCAGCAGTCATTTTCTCCGCCGCATAGTCATCAAATCGTCTGTCATTCTGCCCGAGCGCTTTGATCAGATAAAGCCTGCGTTCTGTCTGAGTCATGGTTTCACTCTCCCCTGTTGATTTCTCTTTGATTGTACCATCATCCCACGATGAAGTAAAGTGTTTTCAGCTTGACTGACTGAAGCAACAAAAAAGCAGGCGCATGAAACGCCTGCTTTCCTATCATCTATTCAGATTGTCAATTCCTCGCAAAACTGCGATCAGCCGAGGATATGGAACTGAACCACCAGCGCCGCGAATACGATGGAAACCATCGAGAGCAGCTTGATCAGGATGTTGATAGACGGACCCGAGGTATCCTTGAAGGGATCGCCTACGGTGTCGCCGACAACAGCCGCCTTGTGCTGATCGGAACCCTTACCGCCGTGGTTGCCTGCCTCGATATACTTCTTAGCGTTATCCCACGCACCGCCGGAGTTACTCATAAAGATCGCCATCAGGAAGCCCGAAGCAGTCGCGCCTGCGAGCATACCGACAACGCCGTAGAAGCCCAGCACCAGACCGACGATAACCGGAACGATGATCGCGATAATGGTGGGCAGGATCATCTCTTTCAGAGAAGAACGGGAGCACATGTCGACGCACTTCGCATAATCGGGATCCGCCTTGCCTTCCATCAAGCCCTTGATGGACTTGAACTGACGGCGCACCTCGATAACGACGCTCTGTGCCGCTCTGCCGACAGCGTCCATGGTGAGCGCCGCAAAGACAAAGGGCAGGCACGCGCCGATGAACAGACCGATCAGAACGAGCGGATTCATGACGCTGAACTGCTGCATGGGATCCAGACCCTCGGTGAGCTTTTCAAAGCCGCCGACTTCCTTGACCTTTTCGATATAGGAAGCGATCAGCGCCAGCGCGGTCAGCGCGGCGGAGCCGATCGCGAAGCCCTTACCGGTAGCGGCAGTGGTGTTGCCCAGAGAATCCAGCGCGTCGGTACGCTCACGAACCTCAGGCTCCAGACCGCTCATCTCGGCGATACCGCCGGCGTTATCCGCTACGGGACCGTATGCGTCGGTCGCGAGGGTGATGCCCAGGGTGGACAGCATACCGACCGCGGCAAGCGCGATACCGTACAGACCTCTGTTGATGCCGCCGTCAACGCCGAGGTTGCCGCCGGATACAAAGAACGCTACCAGAACCGCGACGCCGACGATAACGATCGGCAGAGCGGTAGACAGCATACCCAGACCCAGACCGCCGATGATGATGGTAGCGGAGCCGGTCTCGGATTTAGACGCCAGATTCTTGGTGGGCTTATACGTATCGGAGGTGAAATACTCTGTGGATTTACCGATCAATACACCTGCGATCAAACCGGCGAGTACCGCAAAGTACATCTTCCAGTTCTCAGCGCCGAGAATGTAATAGATCAACGGGAACGCCGCGACAGCGATCAGGATCGCCGCGAGGTTGGTGCCGCGTGAGAGCGCCTTCAAGAGCAGCTTCTGCTCGGTCTTCTCACCGGTGCGGACAAAGAAGGTGCCGATGATGGAGCACAGGATACCCAGCGCCGCCATGATCATCGGGATCGCCATCGCCTTGAACTGCATATCGCTGTTGCCGGTAAACGCGGCTACACCCAGCGCTGCGCAGGAGATAACGGAGCCTACATAGCTCTCGTACAGGTCAGCGCCCATACCGGCTACGTCACCGACGTTGTCACCTACGTTATCGGCGATAACGGCAGGGTTACGGGGATCATCCTCGGGGATACCTGCCTCGACCTTACCGACAAGATCGGCGCCTACGTCGGCAGCCTTGGTGAAAATACCGCCGCCGACACGGGCAAACAGCGCCATACTGGACGCGCCCATACCGAAGGTCAGCATCGCGGAGGTGATACCTGCCGCATCGAGCTTAAATACAAACTTCAACAGTGTGAACCAGATTGAAATGTCGAGCAGTCCCAGACCTACGACGGTGAAGCCCATAACGGAGCCTGCCGAGAAAGCGACTCTCAGACCCTTGTTCAATCCGGTACGGCAGGCGTTCGCGGTTCGCGCGTTCGCCGCCGTCGCGATCTTCATGCCGATAAAGCCCGACAGACCCGAGAAGAAACCGCCCGTGATAAAGGCGAAGGGCACATAGGGGGTCAGCAGTCCGAAGATCGCCATCGCGCCCAGGATCACGAACATCACGGCAAAGAAGATCAGTACGATGGTGTACTGTCTCTTCAGATACGCGTTCGCGCCCGAACGGATGGAAGCGGAAATTTTCTTCATCCTGTCTGTACCTTCATCGAAGCTCATAACGCGCTTTGCCATGATCACAGCAAAGGCCAGCGCCATGATAGAACCGACGAAGATTGCAATTACAAGATACAATTCCATTTGTTCTACGTCTCCTTTCTGATACCGCGCTTTGACGAAGAAACGTGAGCATCACGCATTTTCGCCGCCGTTTGGTACGTTTCGTGCCGCATTTTTGCAGGAACAAGCCCACAATCCTGCAAGCAACGATTTTACGTAACCATTATTTTACTATAATAAAGCGGAATAGTCAAGAATAACGCGACGATTCTCCCTCGCCAAACTACCATAAATTTCACGACTTTCCGCCCGATTTTTTGGTGTGAGTAACCATTTTGACGCATCAAAGGCACTTTGACAACACTCATGCGGCGCAACGCGCCAAAAGTTCGTGTATACGATCGGAAATCGGTATAGCGCCGTAAAAAAGAAGACCGACTCATATACTGAGAGGCGTATGAGTCGGTCGCAATATCATATTAAGGATCGTTATGCTGATTGAAGTATTATGATCCTTTGATCTTCTTTACCGCGAACGCACCTGCCGCGACGGCTAATCCCAGCATCAGAACGACCATCGCCTCCGTATCGGCGGTCTTGGGAGAGGTCTTGCTGTTATTCGTCTTACTCTCGTCAGGGGTCGCCTTGCTGTCGGTTCCTTTTTCCGACTCGCGCGCTTCACCTTTGCTTTTATCGCTGAAGTTCGCGACAGCTACGATATCGGAATACGGATGGATCGTTATCACTTTTTCGTCCATACTGCGGGATACAAAAATGAATGACCCGGTAATTGTCCAGTCGATAAACGTGCCGCTGTCGGAGGATGCCGTCAGAGTGACAACGAGCTCATCTATTTCATCTTGCCTTTTACCGACTTTCCGGCTGCCGGTAAAGGTTTCGCCATCCACCGTAGCGGTTGCCGTCCCGACTCCGTTTGCCGCAACGGAGAACCGATAGTTTTTATAAGGAAGAAGACCCTCAGGCCGATCGAGCCAATCATAGAAATCTTCATCATCAATATATTCGTCATCAATATCCTCGTCCTCGGATGGATCCTGACCCTGCTGTACGGGTACAGTTTCATCCGTATTCGGATTATTATTTTCGGCATTAACCGCGACAGCGGATAAAGCGATCACCGCTGAAAGCATGGCAAAAACCATGATCAGAGAAAGAAGCTTTTTGCTTTTTAACATCGTTTGTCCTCCTTTGATATCCTTTGATAATTATTATAACATCATTTTTTATATCAATCAAGCCTCTCTTTCATGCTCGAATAACACGATATACAAAGCCACATATTTTGTGATTTATGAGCGTAAGCTATTGCGTGCCGCAAACAGATATGATAAAATAATAGCGTTATCCGTAGGATGAGGGGAATTGAACTCAATTGCCGATAATGAGTCATTTTCAGTCTTTATCGGCTTATCGTCGATCGCAACCCGTCAGGGTTACTCCTCCTCTGCACCGAGAAATCCATGAAAATGATCTCATTCTCGGTGCGAAGCAGTTGATAGCGAGTCAATTTTTGTCTGATCGAGGAAAAACCGGAATGAATACTGGCGTATTCACGAAGATTTTGACGAAGAGCAGGCGGAAATCTACCGCTATAAACCAATTGGGGTTCAACTCCCTTCATCCTAAGAAAAAGAAGGGTTGCTTATGAAATCTATCATGCGACATTTCACAGCGCGGGACTGGATCGCCACCGCAGGAGCGGTGGTGCTGATCGCGCTGTCCGTCTGGCTGGAGCTATTGATGCCCGACTACATGAAGGACATCACCGAGCTGCTGATCACGCCCGGCTCCACCGTCCCCGACATCCTGTGGGCAGGCGGCAAAATGCTGCTGTGCGCGCTGGCGAGTCTGGTGGTCAGTGTACTGGTCACGGTGATCGCGGGTTATCTTGCCGCGAACTACTCGTTCAACGTGCGCGCTAAGCTCTATGACGCGGTCGAGAGCTTCTCAATGGCGGAGATCAACCGCTTCTCCACCGCGTCGCTGATTACGCGCTCCACCAACGACATCACACAGGTGCAGACCATCATCGTATTCGGTCTGTTTGTCATCGTGCGCGCGCCGCTGATGGCGGTACTGGCGATCGGGAAGATCGCCGATCACAGCTCTGAATGGACGATCTCGGCGGGCGTTGCCGTTGCGTTGGTCATCATCATCCTGGCGATCTGCTTCATCTTCGCGCATCCGCTGTTCAAGCGTATCCAGACCCTGACCGACAACATCAACCGCATCACCCGTGAGAACCTGACGGGTCTGCGCGTGGTTCGCGCCTATAACGCCGAGGATTACCAGAAGAACAAATTTGAGCAGGCGAACAAAGATCTGACGAACAATAACATGAAGGCGCACCGTATCATGTCGATCATGATGCCGTCGATGATGCTGATCATGAACGGCATGAGCCTGGTCGTCTACTGGATCGGCGCCTATCTGATCGACGGTGCGCCGCTGATGGAAAAGGGTCAGCTCTTCCTCGACATGACCGTATTCTCGCAGTACGCGCTGATGGTCATCATGGCGTTCATGATGCTGAACATGATCTTCATCATGGGCCCGCGTTCCCTCGTCGCCGCCAAGCGTATCAACGAGGTCATCGACACCGAAAGCTCCGTCACCGACGGCAAGGGCGTGGATCACACCGATACCGTCGGCGAGATCGAATTCAAAAATGTCTGCTTCAAATACCCCGACGCGGCGGATTATGTGCTCAAGGATATCAGCTTCACCGCCAAAAAGGGTGAGACCGTCGCGATCATCGGCTCGACCGGCTGCGGCAAATCCACGATGATCAACCTCATTCCGCGTTTTTATGACGCTTCTGAGGGCGAGGTGCTGGTGGACGGCGTGAACGTCAGGGAATACACGCTTGCGCAGCTGCACAACAAGATCGGCTATGTACCCCAGAGAGCGGTACTCCTCGCCGGTACGATCAACACCAATATCGCGATGGGCGACAACGGCACCGAGGGCTACACCCAGGAGGACGTCGTGCGTGCCGCCGAGATCGCGCAGGCAAAGGATTATATCGAAAACTACTCCGATGGCTACGAGCACCCTGTCGCGCAGGGCGGCTCCAACCTCAGCGGAGGACAAAAGCAGCGCGTCTGTATCGCGCGCGCCGTCTGCCGCAAGCCCGAGATCCTGATCTTTGACGACAGCTTCTCGGCGCTCGACTACAAAACCGACCGTGAACTGCGCCGGTCTCTGAAGAAGGAGACCGCAGGCACGACCAATATCATCGTCGCCCAGCGTATCGGCACCATCAAGGACGCCGACAAGATCATCGTCCTCGACGAGGGCAAGATCGCCGCGATCGGCAAGCACAAAGAGCTGCTCAAGACCTGTCAGATCTATCATGAGATCGGTCTGTCACAGCTCGGAGAGGAGGAGCTCAACCATGTCTGAGAACAACACCTCCCAAAAGCAGTACATCAAAAAATCCCGTGAGAAATTCATCGGCGCTGACAGCAAGCGTCCTCAGGCGCAAAAGGGCATGGGCGGTCCCAGAGGCGTCGTCACCGAAAAGTCGGATAACTTCGGCGCTTCGTGGAAGAAGCTGCTCGACTACGCCAAGCCCCAGATGCCGGCGATCATCGTCGCGATGACCTGCGCCGTCATCGGCACGATCATCTCCCTGATCGGCCCTAAGCAGATCCAGAAGATCACCGACCTGATCACCATGGGCATCACCGGCACGATCGACCTTGACGCGGTGACCTCCACCTGCGTTTTCCTGATGATCCTGTACGGCGTCAGCTGGCTGATGAACTTCGTTCAGCACTTTATCATGGCGACCGTTGCGCCGATTGTCAGCAGCCGCATGCGCACGGATATCACCAACAAAACCAACCGCCTGCCGCTGAAATACTTCGACTCCACTCCCTTCGGCGACATCCTCAGCCGTATCACCAACGATATTGACACCATCGAGCGTACGCTGAACCTCAGCATCGCGCAGTTCATCACCTCTATCGCGCTGTTCTTCGGCTCGGCGCTGATGATGTTCCTCACCAACTGGATCATGGCGCTGACTGCGATCTTCGCGTCCTTCCTCGGATTCTTTATGATGTCCGTGATCATGAAAAAGTCACAGCTCCATTTCAACCGTCAACAGCGTCACCTCGGTGCGATCAACGGCCATGTGGAGGAGATCTACGCCGGTCACAATATCGTCAAGGCATATAACTATGAAAAAGACAGCAAAGAGGAATTCAGCCGTATCAACCGCCATCTGCGCGACAGCGTGTTCAAGTCCACCGCGCTCTCCGGCGTGATGCAGCCGTTAATGACCTTCATCGGCAACCTCGGCTTTGTCGCGGTATTCGTCGTAGGCACCCTGCTCGCGAAGAACGAGATCATCACCTTCGGCGTCATCATCGAATTCACCATCTATGTCCGCCTGTTCACCCAGCCGCTGCAGCAGCTGGCACAGAGCTTCTCGAGCATGCAGAGCACCGCCGCGGCGGCAGACCGCGTGTTCGAATACCTCGGTGAGGAGGAGCTCTCCGACGAGAGCGGCAAGACCCGTCGTCTGGACGGCGTCAGGGGCAACGTCCGCTTTGAGCACGTGCGCTTCGGCTACAATCCCGACCGCATCATCATCAATGATTTTTCCGTTGACATCAAGGCAGGTCAGAAGGTGGCGATCGTCGGTCCGACCGGCGCCGGCAAAACCACCATCGTCAATCTGCTGATGCGCTTCTATGAGCTCAACTCCGGGCGCATCTACATCGACGATGTACCGATCGACGAGCTCACCCGTGAGAACGTGCATGAGCTGTTCTGCATGGTACTGCAGGACACATGGCTCTTTGAGGGCACGGTGCGCGAGAACCTCGCCTACAGCAAAGAGGACGTGACAGATGAACAGCTCGATCGCGCGTGTAAAGCGGTCGGCATCCACCACTTTATCCACACCCTCCCCCACGGCTACGACACCGTGCTGGACGATAAGGCAAGCCTGTCGGCAGGACAGAAGCAGCAGCTGACCATCGCGCGCGCGATGATCGAAAACGCGCCCCTGCTGATCCTCGACGAGGCGACGTCCTCCGTCGACACCCGTACCGAACGTATCATCCAGAAGGCGATGGACGGTCTGACCGAGGGCAGAACGAGCTTTGTCATTGCTCACCGACTGTCCACGATCAAGAATTCCGATCTGATCCTCGTCCTCAAGGACGGCGACATCATCGGCTCGGGCACACATGATGAGCTGCTCGCGCAGGGCGGCTTCTACGCCGATCTGTACAACAGCCAGTTTGAGCAGAATTAGCGAACGGCGAGAAACAATTATAATCCGTTGAGGGCGACGCCCTCACGCAAACATCCATCGAAACGGAGAGACATTTATGAACATTTGTGTATACGGCGCGTCGAGCAAGACCATTGACGCGCAATTCACCGAGACGGGTCACGCGCTCGGTTATCTGCTGGCACAGCAAGGATACGGACTGGTATTCGGCGGCGGCGACAACGGTATGATGGGCGCGGTCGCGTGCGGCGCTCATGACGGCGGCGGCAGGATCATCGGCATCGCGCCGAGCTTCTTCAACGTCGACGGCGTCCTTTATCCGCACTGCGACGAGCTGATCTACACCGACACCATGCGTGAGCGCAAGCAAAGGATGGAGGATCTGAGCGGCGCGTTCATCGTAACGCCCGGCGGCATCGGCACCTTTGAGGAGTTTTTTGAGATTTTGACCCTCAAACAGCTCGGCAGGACCAAAAAGCCGCTGGTCATCCTCAACACCGCGGGGTATTATGACAGTTTGATCGCAATGATGCGACATACCGCCGATACCCATTTCATGTCCGAAAAGACCTTTGATTTGATCGCGATCGTCGATACCCCTAAACAGGCGATCGAATACATCGAGCACTATGTCGAACAGGAGGCAGACATCGAAGAACTGCGACAGTTGAAATGACGGAGAATAAGCGCCCGGTCAGAAAACAGATCCGCATGCCGGAATTCAGTTATTCAGAAAATCGAGTTTATTTCATCACCATCTGTTCGAAAGATAAAAAGCAAACGTTTGGCAGAGTTGTAGGGTACGGCGCTTGCGACGTACCGAAGGTAGCACTCTCCCCATACGGAAATGTGATTGAAAAAAACATACATTTAATGGATAACAAATATAACAACGTTTTCATTGATCATTTCGTGATCATGCCGAATCATGTACATATGCTGATCGTTGTCAGCCCGCCGCCCGAAACGGAACAAGATAAAACCGCGCGGGTCTCCTATTTCGGTACGTCGCAAGCGCCGTACCCTACGGAGAAGCAGGTTCATAAAACCACCCTATTAGGTAACGGTAACAGAGCGAATGAAATCATCCCGAAATTCATTTCATTATTCAAAAGATACTGCAACAACGAGATCGGACATAACATCTGGCAAAGACGGTACTACGACCATGTGATACGGAGCTATCGGGAATATGTTAACACGTACACCTACATCGACAACAATCCCGCGCATTGGGCGGAGGATGAATACTACTGACACAACAAAACGACCCGACTTACGTCAGGTCGTTTTTCTGTTTTCATTGAGATTGCCACAGGGCAAACTCGCGTGTTTGCCCTTCGCAATGACGATTGAGTTCCCTGATTCGGGAGGAGCACAGTGGCGCTTAGCCAATCACAGATACAGGGGACCCCATAACTCCCCGAGTTATGGGGAGAGGAGGAACCGCCACACGAGATCAAAGCGTACCAACCGGATACGCTTATCGAGTACGGCGAGTAACGACGATGGAGCGCTGTTGCATGGGAGTTGTAAACCAAATCGCAGATTTGGACAACTCCTCAAAGCCCCTCCCCTACACGAATTATAACGCTTCCAAAAACGTTACCAGATCCTCATAGTTGCCCTGACGGAACTCGTCATACGGCAGATCGTGGGTGATCATATGATCCTTGACGAGAAAAACATCCACGCCGAGCTCCTTGCACGGCCGCATATCCTCGCGCACATCGTTGCCGATCATCAGCGCGTCCTCGGGCTCGACCCCGAAACGATCCAGAATCTCCCCAAAATAGCGCGGATCCGGCTTGCAAAAGCTGCTGGTCGGGGCGGTCGTGACAAAATCAAACATCTCCGGCTTCAAGCCGACCCAGCCCATCCGCTTTTCGACCGCTTCGATGGTGAACACCGGCATGGTGGCGACAGCGGTATGCGCCGCCTTCTCCCTCATCAGCGCGGCGATCCGCATCGCGTAGGGGTTGGGCAGGGTGATGTCATACACGTTCTCAAAGGTCGTGGTGTAATAATCGAGGGTCGGCGGCTCGATCTGCTCACGCGTATAGCCGCTGATTTTCTCCACCTCATCATAGAATACGTCGATATTCTTTTTCGCGCCGTCATTGTACAGCATCGCGCGAACGCCCTGATTCACAGCGGAGGCGGCACACACGGGATCCAGCCCGTATTCACGGAATTTTTTTGAAATATCGCGAAACCAGATCTCGACGAACCGCTCCTGCGTATAGATCGGGAGCAGGGTGTTATCGAGGTCGCACATTATCAATTTGTACTTTTTCAAAACTATCACCATCCCATAGTTTAGCATGATTCACGAAATTTCGCAATACTTATTGTCAAACGGGCAGATTCATGCTATTCTTTAAAAAAATCAGTTGGGATCGGACGCGCGCGTCTTTTTTGATTCAACAACCGATAATGGAGATGAAGTAATAATGAAGCATTTTAATCCTGCGAATATCCTGTTACCTAAGAAGAATTTTGACAAATGGGCGGTTGTCGCCTGTGACCAGTATACCAGCGAGCCGGAATACTGGAACGATGTGGAAGCGATCGTCGGCGATGAGCCCTCGGCACTGCACATCATCCTGCCCGAGATCTATCTGAGCGACGACAACAGCGCACGCATCAACGATATCAACGCCAATATGCAGCAATATCTGGACGGCGATGTGTTCGACACCTATGAGAACAGCATGATCTATGTCGAGCGTGAATCGGGCAACACCCTGCGCCGCGGCATCGTCGGCATCATCGATCTGGAGGATTACGACTACCGCAAGGGTGCGACCTCCGCGATCCGCGCGACGGAGGCGACCGTGCTGGAGCGCATTCCTCCGCGTGTACAGATCCGCAAGGATGCTCCCCTTGAGATGCCGCACATCCTGCTGCTGATCGATGACCCGAAGCTGTCCGTCATCGAGCCGCTGGCTGAGAAAAAAGCCGGCTTCAAGCAGGCATACGGCTTTGAGCTGATGAAGAACGGCGGTCATATCGACGGCTACTTCCTGCCTGACGAGGTCATCACGCAGGTGCAGGACGCGCTGGAAGCGCTGATCGCCGATAAGGACGACAAGCTGCTCTTTGCCGTCGGCGACGGTAACCACAGCCTCGCCACCGCAAAGGATTGCTACAATCAGAGCAAGAACCCCCTCGCGCGCTACGCGCTGGTCGAGGTGGTCAACATCCACGACAAGAGCATCGAGTTTGAGCCGATCTACCGCGTACTGTTCAACGTTGACGCCAAGGATCTGCTCGACAAATTCAACGCGTATACCGAAGCGAACGGTAACGGCGAGAAGCAGACCTTCCGCTGCATCACCCCCGACTCGGACGATCAGATCGAGGTCAACGCGACCGCGAAGCTGCCCGTCGGCACCCTGCAGACCTTCCTTGACGGTTACATGAAGGAGCACCCCGAGGTCAAGATCGACTACATCCACGGCGAAGACGTTGTCGAGAACCTGTGCAAGCAGGAGAACACCCTCGGCTTCATCTTTGAGGGCATGGGCAAGGACGAGCTGTTCCCCGCGATCACCGCGGACGGTTCTCTCCCCCGCAAGACCTTCTCGATGGGTCACGCCGCGGACAAGAGATATTATATCGAGGCAAGAAAGATCAAGTAATCTTTTGGTCAAATAAACCATCATTGCTGTGAAAGCAAACGTATAGAACTAATCCCCACAGCTCCACGTTCCAGCGTCCATAAAGACAAATCCTTTTGGAGCCCTGTTGCCCAAAAGCCTTCCCCTTGGGGGGAAGGTGGTCTTTTCGGCTCCCAAAGAGTCGAAAAGATCGGATGAGGGGCTGACCTATCCATTTTATCAATCTCTCAAAGAGTGAGCTGCTTCGACGATACAACAGTAACGCTCAGCTGTAATTGAGATCGGTGCAATAATTGAAACGCTTGCCCCTCATCAGTCAGGCAAAGCCTGACAGCTTCCCCCCGAGGGGAAGCCTTTTTTCACTCACTTACCAATGAAAACATAAAAAACGCAGTTGGGATAAACTCAACTGCGTTTTTGTTATAGTTTGAAACATTTGAAATACTCGTCAGTCGGCTCATAAGAAAATCTCAGCTCCTCGCCCGTGAAAGGATGATGAAAACTCATCCTTGCCGAACAGAGCTGAATGTGATCGGCAGGAATATGACTGCCGTAGCGTCGATCGCCGACCAACGGCATTCTCCGCGACGCGAACTGCACGCGGATCTGGTGCGTTCTGCCGGTCATCAGGCGGATCCGCAAGAGGGAGATTTGCTTTCCCTCATGCCCGATCGTTTGCAGCACCTCATATTGCAGGCGCGCCTGTTTGACGCCCTTGCGCTCACGCTTAACGATATAGCTTTTGTTCTTACGTCGGTCAAAGTAGAGCAGGTCGGTGTATTCCCCCTGCGATTCCTCCGCCACACCCTCGACAACAGCAAGGTAGGTTTTTTCGAGTTGACCCTGCTGTATCATGGCGCTCAACCGCCGTGCCGCGTCCTCACTCAGCGCATACACCATCACGCCCCGGGTGGTGCGGTCGAGCCGGTGAACGGGATAGACCGTATCGTATCCCGACTCATCCTTCAGCAGCGACGGCATATTCGGCTTGTGCCCGTCAAACTCACTGAGCACCCCGTAAGGCTTATACGCGACAAGAAGCCGGTCATCTTGATAAAGAACTTGAACTTTGTTATTCATATCTCAGTCAGTTGTGAAAAGCCAAAACTCCTCACTCCTAACTCCTCACTCCTAACTAAATGCAGTAGCTCTCAGCCAATCATCGTTCGCAGGCGTAAGCGCCTACTCCGATTCTTGGGAGAGCCTTGCATGGGTGCTGTAAGCCAATCGCAGGTTTTACCTGCTCTTGGACAGCACCTCAAAATAGTCCGCTGATCACGCCGTCATCATTTACGTCGATCCTCTCGGCGGCAGGAAACTTCGGCAGACCGGGCATCGTCATGATCGCGCCGGTCAGTGCGACGATAAAACCCGCGCCGGCAGACAAACGCACGTTCTGTACATGGATGACAAAGCCCTCGGGCGCGCCGATCAGCTGTGCTTCATCCGAGAAGCTGTACTGCGTTTTCGCGATACAGATCGGCAGGTTGCCGTAGCCCATCGAGGTGATGCGCCGGATCTCCTTCTCGGCATTCCTTGTGAACGCCACGTGACTGGCGCGATATACGCGCTTACAGATGGCGCGGATCTTCTTTTCAATCGGCTCGTCGAGCTCGTAAACGTAGGAAAAATCCTCGTTCGATTCCTCGTCGCACAGGCGGATGACCTCATCGGCAAGATCCACGCCGCCGACGCCGCCGTCAGCCCATACGGTGGAGAGTACGGTATTCACGCCCAGCTCCTTACAGCGGCGAATGACCATATCGATCTCCGCGTCGGTATCGGTCGGGAAGCGGTTGATCGCGACCACGCTCGGCAGATGATAGACGTTCTTGATATTATCGACATGGCGCAGCAGGTTCGGCAGACCCTTCTCGAGCGCCTCTAAATTTTCGGGATCGAGATGCTTTTTATCCACGCCGCCGTGCATTTTCAGCGCGCGGATGGTCGCGACGATCACGACCGCGTCGGGCTTGATGCCGGCGTAACGGCACTTGATATCGAGGAATTTTTCCGCGCCCAGATCAGCGCCGAAGCCGGCTTCCGTGATGGTGTATTCGCTGAGCTTACGCGCCACCTTGGTCGCGAGGACGGAGTTACAGCCGTGAGCGATATTGGCGAAGGGACCGCCGTGAACAAAGGCAGGGGTGCCCTCCAGCGTCTGCACCAGATTCGGCTTGATCGCGTCCTTGAGCAGGGCGGTCATCGCGCCCTGCGCCTTGAGATCGCCCACCGTAACGGGCTTTTCATCAAAGGTATAGCCGATAATGATACGCGACAGGCGCACTTTGAGATCACTGATCGATTCGGCGAGGCAGAGGATCGCCATGACCTCGGACGCGACGGTGATATCGTAGCCGTCCTCACGCGGCACACCGTTGACTCTGCCGCCCAGACCGTCGGTCACAAAACGCAGCTGGCGATCGTTCATATCCACACAGCGCTTCCATGTGATGCGTCGGGGGTCGATGTTCAGGCTGTTGCCGTGATAGATGTGGTTATCGATCAGGGCGGCGAGCAGGTTGTTCGCCGCGCCGATGGCGTGCATATCGCCGGTGAAATGCAGGTTGATATCCTCCATCGGGACAACCTGCGCCCAGCCGCCTCCGGCAGCGCCGCCCTTGATACCGAACACGGGACCGAGGGACGGCTCACGCAGTGCGACGTTGGCGCTTTTGCCAAGTCGACGCAGTCCGTCGGCGAGTCCGATGGTGGTGGTAGTCTTTCCCTCACCGGCAGGGGTGGGGGTCATCGCGGTCACGAGGATGAGCTTGTTATCCCCGTCCTCCTTCTTCAGGATATCCAGATTGAGCTTTGCCTTATACTTACCGTAATACTCGACATATTCTTCGGGGATGCCTGCCGTGTCGGCGATCTCCCAGATCGGCTTCATCTCACAGCTCTGTGCAATCTCAATATCGGTCAACGCTATCATCTCCAAACGATCATTTGCGCGGAAGGGCAGGGTTTGATCTGCCGTTCCCGGGGTCATCAGGCGCCTGTTTTTCACGCCTGATTTGGTATTATTCCACAGTTAATTATAGCTTATTTATGCGGTTTGGTCAACAAAACGGCTAAATTTTTCGTTTCCTGTCAAAAGCCCTTGCAACCCGTCACAAAATGTAGTAATATCTATAGTACAAAAATCTATATATAGATTCCGATTGCGATTGCCGTGCCGCTTCGATCGCCTCATCCAACGGCTTTCAAATACAATGTTTTTTGGGGGACAGCACATGAAATTACTGGAAGACAGAATCTTAAAAGACGGTATCGTACGCGAGGGAAACGTATTGAAAGTAGACAGCTTTGTCAACCACCAGATCGACGTCGACTTTATCGCACAGCTCGCCAAGGAATTCAAGCGCCTGTATGAGGGCGAAGAGATCACCAAGATCCTCACCATCGAGGCGAGCGGTATCGGCATCGCGTGTATCGTCGCGCAGGAGTTCCATGTACCCGTGGTATTCGCCAAGAAGAACAAGACTATCAATATCGCCAACGACGTCTACACCTCCAAGGTGGAATCGTTCACTCATAAACGCAGCTATGACATCATCGTATCCAAGGACTTTTTGAAGCCCGAGGATAAGGTGCTGATCATCGACGACTTCCTCGCGATGGGCTCCGC
>CAMJJL010000019.1 GCA_946406145.1 uncultured Clostridia bacterium
ACTGAGGCTCCGACCCCGACTGAGGCTCCGACCCCGACTGAGGCTCCGACCCCGACCGAGGCTCCGACCCCGACCGAGGCTCCGACCCCGACCGAGGCTCCGACCCCGACTGAGGCTCCGACCCCGACTGAGGCTCCGACCCCCACTGAGGCTCCGACCCCCACTGAGGCTCCGACCCCCACTGAGGCTCCGACTCCCACTGAGGCTCCGACTCCCACTGAGGCTCCTTGCGCACACAACCTTGAGTATGTAGCACAGGTTGACGCTACTCCTGAGGCTGACGGTGTTAAAGAGCATTATGTCTGCACCGAGTGCGGTCTGATGTTCACTGACGGTACCGGTACACAGGTTGTTTCCGCTGCTGATCTTGTCATCAAGTATGAAGCTCCCGTTGAGGAGCCCACCGAGGCTCCCACTGAGGTTGTAGAGCCCACCGAGGCAGGCGACAATACGGATGCTACTCCGGATTCCGCTAGCCCGGATTCCGCAACCAAGGATTCCTCTACTAAGGATTCCTCCACTAAGGACTCCGCTTCCACCCCGAAGACCGGTGATGCTTCCAACATGTATCTGTGGCTGATCATCACTCTGGCTTCCATGGCTGGCGTTGTCGGTGTTCTGTACACTGCAAAGCGTAAGGGAATATTCACTAAATAATAATATTCGCTAACCCTAAACAAACGGGCGGCGACGGGTTTCCGCCGTCGCCCTGATGTTTTTGGTATTGAGTTTTCAGGGGGCTGACCGGTTGGTGTTGGCAGGCTCGATCTCTCGATCGGAGCGCTGACAGCTGAATACTGAAAACATTTCCGCATGAAGACGCGGACTCTGACATGTCACGGGACACATGTCCCTTTGACGATCAAATGGGTCATCATTACCCCGGTGCCTTCCGCGTCAGCGGACAGTTGCTTCACGGGGAAATTTATTTTATAAAGGATTGATACTATGAGCTATACACCAAAAAGAGCGACTTCTTCCTCAGAAGAAAAAAGGAACGCGTCAGGCGTAGGGGCAGCAAATGATAGGAATGCTGCCGATCAGAAAAAGAAGAAAACGCTGACCATTGCGATCATCGTGGTACTTTGTGTTGTGATCGCTGTTTCTATGCTGTTTATCTTCGCTCCCTCCGACGGCTCTTTCCTCGGTATTCGCGGCGCGGGTGTGGTCTCCGGATCGAACAAAGGCTATGTAGCCGAGACGCAGAACGGCACCACGATCATCTCTTCTTATTATCAAAACGGCGTTCTGCCTACCTCCGCTGACCGTCATGATATCGCCTTGGTTGAGAACGGCGGCGCGAACGCGTCCGAGCTGCTCGGCAAATGGAAGCTCGATCAGGGTACGACCTATGTCTTTGACGGACAGGGAAGAGGCATTATGCTTACCGGCGTCGATAACTATACCTTCCTCTACAGCGCCGAAAACGGCAAGCTGGGCGTTGATATGGATACCATCGCCGGCAACGACTTTGAATATGAGTATACCGTCAACGGAGATACGCTTACCATGACTCGCGACGGTAAGACCTTTACCCTGAAGAAGGAAGCAGAGTGAGACACGTAAGACCCGAGCCCGAACGGCAGGCGCACAGTGACGCATACGGCAGACGATCCCGATACCCTCAAAGGGTCGCACGCTCCGTACCTTCGGACTATACGGATAAGAATACACAGGCTCCTGCTCCTTCTGAGCAGAAGAAAAAGGGAAAGACAGCGGTCATCGTCATCCTCTCGCTCTTTATCATCGGCTTCATTGTCGGCATGACGATGCTCCTGATCACACTGATCAGGGCATGGAACGAGCAAAAGACCTTTGACGATCTGTCCGGCATGGTTCTGGACACCGATGAGCGCAACGAGGACGGCTCCCTGCGCAAATATGATGAGCTGTATAATAAAAACCCCGATTTCTTCGGCTGGCTGAAGATCGAGGACACGAAGATCGATTATCCTGTCATGTACAAGCCCGAGGATCCGGAGTATTATCTCCACCGTGATTTCTACGGTAATTACTCCGACAGCGGTATGCTCTTCATCGACGGCGAATGTCCGAGGGTGGGCAATTACTATCTGATCTACGGTCATCATATGAACAACGGTTCCATGTTCGGTGAGCTGCCGAAATACGCAAATAAGGATTATTATCAGGATCACAAGATTATCTTCTTTGATACCCGTTTTGAAAACCGTGATTATGAGGTCGTGGCGGCGTTCTACGGAAAGGTCTATGATAAATCCGAGGAGGACGATCACTTCTGTTACTACAAGTACAAGAATCTGACCTCCGAGACAAAATTCAATGAATATGTCAAAAACGTAAAAGCGAACGCGATCTATGAGACCGGTATCACGCCGCAGTTCGGCGACGAGCTGATTGCGCTGTCGACCTGCAATTACCACACCGAGGACGGCAGATTTGTCGTTGTCGCACGCAGGATCAAGGATACCGAGAAGAACGCGAGCGCCTCCGCTTCTGCTTCAAAGACCCAATAATACATACCTGAGATACAGCATGACAGGAAAGTTTTAGTTTTTTAAAAAAATACACCTTTTCATCTTGTAAAATTATTGTAAATTCTGATTTTTATCGTAATTATGTATTGCACTTTTTAAAAATCTTTGATACAATAAAGTAAATAAACGGACGTTGCGGTTTGACCGTTTTTTTGAGCAGCTGCATCGTCGGGTATTAATAACTTTTAGGAGGAATTCTTATGAGAAAATTTCTGAGCATTTTGCTCGCTGTACTGATGGTTGCTTCTGTATCTGTCATTTCTTTCAGCGCTGCTGATACCGGAGTTCAAACCGCCACCGTTACGCTGAAGAACATCTTCGGCGATACTGTCTCCAAGACTTATGTTGTCGGCGACACCATTACCGCGTACACTTACCTGAACGCGAGTGAGATCAACGATGGTAAGGTCGGTTCCATTCACGGAAAGCAGTTCTACTCCAACGATGTCCTCGAGCTCATTGCGGAGTACACACCCACCGAGGGTATTACAAGTGATATCGAAGCGATGTTCCCTGTTACCAAGGATAATACCATGGCAAGCGGACACTGGACCACTTCTCAGGAGTATACTGACAAGGGCGCGGTTTATTACAACGCTTCCATCGCTGCTTATTCCGGCTTTAAGTTTAACTCCGACGCTGCTGCTTTGATCGTTGTTAACTACAAGGTCAAGGCTGCCGGCGACGCTGAGATCCTCAACGAGATGGTCACTCTGGCCGCATCGGATCGTGATCTGACCAGAATCATCGAGGACGGTGAGTTGGAGAAGTCCAACTTCACCATGCCGATTGCTCTTTCCGATCCCACGATTCCCGTACCGACCGGCGCTACTGTCAGCGGTGCGATCACCAGCTATCTTAAGACAGAATTCCCGACTAACGTTTCTACCGTTACTTTGACCGGTACCGATAACAACTTCACCGCTTCCGTTACCGGTGATACCGAGTATTCCTTTGACGCTGTTCCCGCAGGCACCTATACTCTCTCCGTAGCCAAGCAGTATCATGTTACCCGTGAGTATGAGATCACTGTCGGCACCGACGCTGTCACGCAGGATGTTACGATCAATCCTCTCGGCGACGCGAACCAGAACGGTAAGGTTGAAGCAAGAGATGCGATGAGGATCAGTCAGCATACCGTAGCTGAAACTGATGACCAAATGCTGCAGGGCTATGCCGCTTTATGTGCTGATGTAAACGGCAACGGCAAAATCGAGGCCAGAGACGGCATGAGAGTGTTCCAGCAGACTCAGGGCGAGGATACTCTTTATCCTACCACTGACTGATAATCATCATACGCTGAATCTATGATCAACAACCCCATCTCATAAGAGATGGGGTTTTGTTATGGTTGACATTATCCGATCTTTCGATTATACTTATAATGATATATTAGGTGAACCGGATTTGTTCTCGGTTGCTTATGATAGGAGTATGCGAAATGAGATCCAAAAGAATAATCGCACTGTTGATTTGTGTCATGCTGGTCGTGTCGATGACAGCCTGTTCCTTCGGCGCCAAGGGTTCGGTATACTGGCTGAACTTTAAGCCCGAGCTGGATGAAACGCTTCGTACTCTGGCGGAAAAGTATAAGGAACAAACCGGTGTTTCCGTCAAGATCGAAACGCCTGAGAGCGGCACCTATCTGCAGGCGCTGCAGGAAGAAATGAACACCAAGAATCCGCCCACACTGTTTGTTGTCAATAATCAGGACGTCGCGGACGCATGGAAGGATGAGATCCTCGATCTGACGAGCACTCCGATCTACAGCGAGTTGAATACCGCGTCCTATAACCTGACGACCGAGGATGGCAGGATCCTTGCGATCCCGTACTGCCTGGAGTGCTACGGCATAGCCGTCAACCCCGATCTGCTCAGCAAAGTCGGCTACTCGGTCGATAATATCACTGATTTCACAACGCTCAAGAATGTGGTGGAAACGATCCATCAGAACGCTTCCTGGTTGGGCTTTGACGCTTTCTGCTCACCCGATCTGGACGCGGATTCCTCCTGGCGCGTTACGGGACATCTGGCGAACCTCGAGTATTATTACGAGGAGCAGGCTTCCGGCACATGGAAGGAGGCTCCTGCCTCCATCACCGGCGCTTATCTGCCGAATTACAAGAATCTCTATGATCTTTGCATCAATAACGCGGTCACCAAGCCCGAGGAGCTGGCTAAGGGCGGTCACAACCCGACGGAGGAGTTCACCTTGCAGAAGGCGGCGTTCTTCCTGACCGGTTCGTGGGATTACGCAAAGCTGTCTGCCGCTGTGCCGAACGTGACCATGATTCCATATTACTGCGGCGTCAAGGGTGAGGAAAAGGCAGGACTCAACAGCGGTTCGGAGAACTTCTGGGCGGTCAACGGCGGTATCCCTCAGGACGATCAAGAGGCTACGATGGACTTTATGAAGTGGCTGGTTACCGATGAAGAGGCAAGCAATATGATAGTCGGTCAGATCGGTAATATGCCTTATAAGAACGCGGCAAAATCAGATAACGGCTTTTTGGCGAAGCAGAATGAGCTGATCAAGAACGGATGCTACAAGATGGATTGGGTAATGCTCTATCAGCCGAATTCCGGCACCTACCGTGAAGAGCTTGTTACCGCACTCTCCGCCTACAATGCCGATCGTTCCGATGCGAACTGGGCGAAGGTAAAAGAGGCGTTCGTCGACAACTGGGCAAAGCAGTATGCCGCCGTCAATAATAAATAAGTAAGAATAGCATAAAAAATGCGTGTCGGGGTTCCGGCACGCATTTTTGATCGTGTATGGGATTGGGTGTTAGTTCGGACGTTGTCCCTGTTTGAGCTGTTTAAGCTGTTGAGTCTTACCCGATCTGGGTGACATTCAGGTTGCTGTCGACCTGTACGGTCATGTTAACAGGCTGCTGTACGCCGTCGGCAGTGTTGTAATAAAGGGTGAGGGTCGTGGTACCCGGGGCAACACCGGTGATGTTGAAGTCATACTGCTTGGTGTTGAAGTCGTAGTTGCAGCCGACGCTGACGATTCCGCCGCCGCCGGAATAGGTCCAGTCATAACCGTAGGAGGTCTGACCCGTAGCGGTGTAGTGCAATGCGTTTCCGCTGTTGTAGGAACCGCCTTCGGCTGCTGCGGAGGAAGCAGTCTGTGACGATGCGTCGGAAGAAACCGAAGAGGATGAAGTATCGGGGAGAGTCGCCTGCTGCGCGTCAGCGCTGCCGGAAGAAGCGATGTTGTTGAGCGCCGGATCTCTCGCGGGCTGTGTGGACTGCGGTGTGGTAGCGTTCGTTGTTTCCTTAGCTGCCTGCGTTTCAGAGGCGATGGTCGCCGTCACGGTGGTGGGCTCGGTATCAGCCGGCTTTTTGTTCTTTCCGACCAATGCGACGATCGCCACGATAATGCCGATGATCACCGCCGCGGCGATGACGATCACCAGAATACTCGACATACGGCTCTTTCTCTTGGTTTGTTCTCTTCTTTCCATGCGGTCACGCTCAATGGCGTTCGGCTCACGGTCATCATAATAATCATTATTAGGCATATTCTCTGCTCCTTACTATCGAATTGTTATTTCTGCAAGCACATTATAACCGACATAATTCTTTAAAGCAAGATAAATCGACGAAAATTTACAAACGATTCAAGATTTTTTCTTCCGCAAAATGCCCTTGTCGGCAAAAATCATAAAACTGATCGGCACAGTGCCGAAAAAGTCGGCATTTCCTCGGCTTGCCAAATCGTGCGATTGTGCTATAATACAAGTATAATCCAAAAACAAAGGACTGATAATGATGAGAAAAATACTTCCCGTTACCCTGCTGACCGGTTATCTCGGCGCAGGTAAAACGACATTATTGAATCACGTGCTCAACAACCAGGAGGGCTACAAGGTTGCTGTCATCGTCAATGATATCGGCGAGGTCAATATTGATGCGGAGCTGATCCAGAAGGGCGGCGTCGTCAATGAGAAGGACGAGAACCTCGTGCCGCTCCAGAACGGCTGTATCTGCTGTACCCTCAAGACCGATCTGATCGAGCAGATTTTGGGCTTAGTCGAACAGCAGAAATTCGATTACATCCTGATCGAGGCTTCGGGTATCTGCGAGCCGATCCCGATCGCGCAGACCATCTCCATGCTTGACGGTTCCTACAACGATCCCCGACTGCCGAAGCTCTGCCGTCTGGATAACGTCGTATCCGTCGTTGACGCGGCTCGTCTGAGCAGTGAATTCGGCTGCGGCGGCTCACTGCTGAAGGATGATATCGACGACGAGGATATCGAGAACCTGCTGATCCAGCAGATCGAATTCTGCAATACCATCATCCTCAACAAGATCGACCTCGTCAGTGAGGAAGAGCTGGTCAATATCAAAAAGGTCATCCGCGCGCTCCAGCCCGAGGCGAAGATCATCGAGACCACCCGAGGCAAGGTGGAGATCAGCGAGATCCTGAATACCAACAACTTCGACTTTGACAAGGTCGCTTCCTCCGCCGCATGGGTGCAGGAGCTGAACGCCGACGTCGACGAGGATGACCATCACGATGGCGACCATCACGATGGCGAGTCCGAGCACGATCATCACCACCATGAGCATGAGGAACACGAGCATCATCACGACCATGATGAAGAGGAACACCATCATGACCACCACGATCATGAGCATGATCATGAAGAGAAAAGCAGCCACGGCAGCCATCATCACCATCATCACCATGAGGGCGGTGAGGTAGAGGAGTACGGCATCGGTACCTTTGTGTACTATCGCCGTCAGCCGTTCACTAAGGATAAATTCGAGAAATTCCTCGCTTCCTTCCCGAAGAACGTCATCCGTGCCAAGGGTCTGTTCTGGATCAAGGAGGACAAGGACTGGGCGATCATGTTCGAGCAGTCGGGCAAGCAGATGGACTGCACCGACTACGGTCAGTGGCTCGCCGCCGCTCCGGCGCATATCCGCCGCAAGATGTTTAAGGAGGATCCCGAGCTGCAGAAGGATTGGGACGACAAGTACGGTGACCGTATGATCAAGCTGGTGTTCATCGGTCAGAACCTCGACAAAGAGGCGATCACTAAAGCATTGGATGACTGCTTGACGGAACTCTGATATACAAATCGTCATTGCGAGGCACATTGTTGTGCCGTGGCAATCTCAACCGAATAAAAATACATCGCTCATGGCTCTTTGAAAAAGCCATGAGCGTTTTTTATTGTAATGTATTTTGTTAGATGAAATTGATTCAGGTGTGGACGGAGTCCATCATTTAGGCTCGCTTTGGTAAAGGGAGCTGTCTGTGGAGCAGACTGAGGGATTGCATCAAATTGTCTGAGCAAAGCGAGTAACCCTCATTTCTCATTAGTCACGATTCCCAATTCCTCCAGCGCTTTTGCGATACCGTCGCGGTCGCAGTCATCGGTGACGCGGTCAGCTGCCGCTTTGAGCGCGTCCTCGGCGTTGCCCATCGCGATGCCCGTTCCTGCGGCTTTGATCATAAAAATATCGTTGAAGCTGTCGCCGAAGGCAACCGCGTCGCGGATATCGATCCCTGCGTCATCGCATATTTTACGCAGACCCTCGCCCTTGTTCGCCTGTTTGGGCATCACCTCGAGGAACCACGGCGCGGAAAGGTAGATATCCACTTCGTTGCCGAGAGCACGGAGCAGCTGCTGTTCCAGCTCCTTGAGCTCCTTCGGATCGCCTGCGATCAGGAATTTGTGGATATCCCAGTCGATGAAATTCGGCAGGTCATCCACCACATTCAGCGGCAGGCCGATCACATCACTCTCGATGTGGGTGTAGTCGTTGACCTTATTGTCGGCATAGATCTTCGCGCCCTTGTGCACCATAGTGGTGACGTTCGTCGGACGGAGAATGTCATAGACAGGCTTGATGTATTGGCTGTCAAGATAGCATTTGCCGATCAGCTCATCACGGCTGTTCATAATCGCGCCGCCGTTGAAGCCCATGTAATAGCCGCCGTAGCGGAAAACCTCCAATTGCTCGGCAAAGGGACGCACGCCGTAGGGGAGCCGTCCCGACGCCACCGCGACCTTGACCCCGTTTTCCTGCGCCTGCAGCAATGCCGCCTTGGTAATGGGGGAGATCTCCTTTTTTCGGTTGAGTAAGGTGTCGTCGATATCGACCGCGATCAGCTTGTATTTCATAAGATACCTCTGTGATTCCGTGTTTAACCATACGTTACCACAAAAAGTCGAAGATGGCAAGTTATTTTGAAAAAGAGGATTGTAGGGGTCGGCGCCCCCGACGACCCGAACGATTGACAAGACGTCATCATAACGCGAAGCAGATGAAACCTGCAGAGGATGGCGCTTGCGACATTCCGCAACGCGGCAAAATTCCTCGCCCTACGGCAAACATCCCCGATTATTCCTCGTTTTCGCTTTAACGCATTACCGCATCAGCATGAAATTTGTACAATTTTTTTCGCTGTGTGATGGGCAGGATAAAAAATCTGTAAAAAATCCCGTGAATCCTGAAAAATGGATTGAATTTTTTCAAAAATGTATTATAATGTTAAGTGTATTATTGTGGATAATTATGGATACCTGTATCTTGTATACAAATCCGAAAGTTTCATGAAAGGATGTGCTGAATATGCAGACATCGGTTCTCGAACGCTTAGACGCGAGTGCTTCGCGCTATGCGGACAAAGTGATGTTCAAAGATCCCGAGCGCAGCCTGACCTTCGGTCAGTTCGATTCGCTCACGAAGTCGATCGGTACTTACCTTGCCGGCGTTACCAAGCCCGGCGATCCGGTCGCCGTTATGTCCGGCAGACATGTGTACACCCCGTCATGCTTTTTGGGCGCTGTCAGAGCAGGCTGCTTTTACGCGCCGATGGACGGCGATATGCCCAAGCAAAGACTCAACCAGATCCTCTCCGTCATCAAGGCGCCGAATCTGTTGGTGGATCAGGCACATCTCGAGATGGCAAAGGCTCTCGAATATGACGGCAACATCATCGTGATGGAAGAGATCATGGAGACTGCTCCCGATGAGGCGCTGCTCGCTGAGCGTGCCGCGACGCTGGTTTGCACCTCGCCGCTGTATGTGATCTTCACCTCCGGCTCTACCGGTAAGCCCAAGGGCGTCATCACCTCGCACCTCTCATTGATGACCTATATTGATTCTGTGTGCAAGGTGCTCGATATCAACGATACCGACATCATGGGTAACCAGAGTCCTCTTGATTATATCGCGGCTGTCCGTGACATTTACTTCCCCATCAGCAAGGGCGCTTCCACCTTTATCATCCCGAAGAATGAGTTCGCCGTACCGACCGAGCTGTTCGGTACGCTGAACCGTGAGAAGATCACCGCGCTGTGCTGGAGCGTCGCAGGCGTTGAGATCCCTGCAAAGCTGGGCGCTTTTGACGAGAGCAAGCCCGAATACCTCAAAAAGCTCTGCTTCTCCGGCTCGGTCATGCCCTGTAAGTACCTCAAGATCTGGCAGGAGCATCTGCCCGACGTCCTCTATGTCAACCAGTACGGTCCCACCGAGTCTACCGCGTCCTGCACCTACTATGTGGTCAGGGACAAGGTCGATGACGATACCGTGCTCCCGATCGGTAAGCCGTATGATAACTACAAGATCATGCTCCTCAATGACGACAATACGCCGACCCCCGACGGCGAGATCGGTCAGATCTGCGTCAGCGGCCCGATCCTGGCGCTGGGCTACTACGGCAACCGAGAAGTTACTGACGAGTCCTTCCTCCAGAATCCGCTCAATCCGAACTACCGCGAGCTGATTTACAAGACCGGCGACCTCGGCAGATGGGGTGAGGACGGCAACCTGATGTTCCACGGTCGTATGGATCGCCAGATCAAGCATCTGGGTCACCGCATTGAGCTGGGCGAGATTGAAGAGACCGCTAAGCTCGTCGAGGGCGTCAAGGATTGCTGCGCGCTGTACAACAAGCCCAAGGCGACCTTGTACCTCTTCTACACCGGCGACGCGACCAGCAGAGATATCGTGCTCTATTTCAGAGCCAACATGCCTGCCTTCATGGTGCCGCGTAAGCTCGTCAACCTCGAGGAGATGCCCACCCTGCCCAACGGCAAGCTGGATATGCAGGCGCTCAAGGCAATGTTCAAATAATTGCCTTCCCCTTGAGGGGAAGGTGTCGCCGCCGGCTGAGGCGGTGACGGATGAGGTGGAAGCGTTTCCATCTCATGACATTGATTGTTGTTTCGGAGAGGTATCCACCTCATCCGACCAATTCGCAAGCGGATTGCCCACCTTCCCCTCAAAGGGAAGGCAAATAATCGTATATTACCACAAGGTGATAAGATAAAATAATTCTAAAGGAGAAATTTATCATGGATCAATTAATGAAAATCTTGCAGGAACTCAGACCCGACGTAGATTTTGAGAAAGAAACCGCTCTGATCACCGACGGTATTCTCGATTCCTTCGATATCGTAGCGCTCGTAGGCGAGCTCAACGATGAGTTTGATATCGAGATCAAGCCGAACAATCTCGTTCCCGAAAACTTCAACTCCGCCAAGGCGATGATGGCGCTGATCGAGAAGCTGCAGGACGAATAATCTGTCGGCACACCATGACGAATCCGCCTCCCTGTTCTCAGGGAGGCAGAACGTTGCTATGTACAATATAAAGGAATAGTATGATGAATATCAATAAATTACAGGAGCTCCTGCCTCAGGTCGGAACCCCTTCCTATATTTTTGATCTCGATCTGTTCGAAAAGCGTGCCGCATTAGTGAAGAAATACTTCGGCGATACGATCGGTCTGTGCTTTTCTATCAAAGCCAATCCGTTTTTGCTGGGCAGAATGCCCGAGCAGTTCGACAAGATCGAAGTTTGCTCTCCCGGTGAGCTGACGGTTTGTGAGCGCACCGGCGTCGATATGCGTACGATTATCTTCTCAGGCGTCAACAAGGGCTACGCGGATGTAGAGCGTGCCGCAGACGATAACGTCGGTACCTTCACCGCCGAATCCCCTCTGCACCTCGAGCTGATCAACGACGCGGCTCTTCGCAGAGGCAAGGTGTTTGACCTGCTGCTGCGCGTGACCGATATCAAGGGCGGCAGCCAGTTCGGCATGAGCGAGGAATGTACCCTCGACATCATCCGCCGCCGCGATGAATATAAGGGCGTCAATATCGTCGGCCTGCACTACTTTACCGGTACGGCAAAGCGCAAAGCGAAACCCATCGAGCGAGAGTGCGATTACCTGATGGATCTGACCGCCCGCATCAAGAACGACCTCGGCTTTACCGTTGCGCGTATCGAATACGGTACGGGACTCGCGGTCGACTACTTCTCCGACAATGCCGACGCTGAGGAAGAGGAGCGTCTTGCTTCGATCTCTCCGAAGCTGCAGGAGCTGGCTCAGGTCGCTGAGCTGACCGTCGAGATGGGTCGCTTCTTCGCGGCTCCCTGCGGTTATTATCTGACCAAGGTCGTGGATACCAAGACCAATTTTGATATCAATTACGCGATCGTGGACGGCGGCATGAATCAGGTCAAGTACAACGGTCAGCTGCAGGGCATGCAGATCCCCGAGATCCTGCACCTTACCGACCGCAACAAGGCGGCGGATCAAAAGCCGTGGACACTGTGCGGCTCTATCTGCACCACCGCGGATATTCTGGCGCGCAACGCGGAATTTGATGATCTGCAGATCGGCGACGTCCTCGTGTTCTGCCGCACCGGCGCTTACTCCTGCATGGAGGGTATCTCCACCTTCCTCAGCCGCGAAATGCCGGTCATCGCCGAATACAGTGAGAAAGAGGGTCTCAGGATCCTGCGCGAAATGCTGTATTCCGACGAGTTCAATACACCAAAAAGATAATCAAATCGGAGAAAGGATAACGGAGAACTGAGAACGGATAAAAGACCGCTGAGCAGCTGCAATACTGAAAATAGTATTGATTGAGCGAAGCGAGATACCGCCACCATTCACCATTCACCGTTCACCATTCACCGGATTAAGGTTCATTATGACTTATACATCAATCAATTTCATTTTCTTTGTGCTGGCGACCGCGCTGATCTACTTCATCCTGCCGTGGAAGAAGTATCGCTGGACGGTGCTCCTCGCCGCGAGTGCGATCTTCTATTGCCTCGCAAGCTACAAGTACGCCGTATTCATCCTGTTTACGGCGCTGAGCACCCTGCTCATCGGCTTGTGGCTGGACAAGGTAAACACGAGCTCCAAGGCGCTCCTCAAATCGAAGAAGGGCGAATGGGATCGCGAACAAAAGAAAGCGTTCAAAAATAAGCTGAAGGTCAAGAAACGCTGGATCATGGCGCTGTGCCTGATCCTCAACTTCGGTATCCTGGCTTTCTTAAAGTATTATAACTTCTTTGCCGGTTCCCTGAACGACATCCTCGGCTCGATGCGCATCGACTTTTCGGCTCCTACCTTAAAGCTCTTTTTACCGCTGGGTATCTCGTTCTACACCTTCCAGAGCATGGGCTATATCGTGGACGTCTACCGCGAGAAGGTCAAGCCGCAGACCAACCCCTTCAAGTTCCTGCTGTTTGTCTCCTTCTTTCCGCAGATCATCCAGGGTCCGATCAGCAACTATTCGCAGCTCGGTCATCAGCTCTTTGAGGGTCATGACTTTGACTTCACCCGTTTCAAATACGGTTCTCAGCTGATTTTATGGGGCTTCTTCAAGAAGCTGGTCATCGCCGACAGAGCGGTCGTGGCGATCAATACCGTCACCGCTACCGCGCAGGGCTACAATAAGTATTCCGGCACG
Organism: uncultured Clostridia bacterium; assembly: GCA_946406145.1. Lineage (GTDB taxonomy): Bacteria > Bacillota > Clostridia > Oscillospirales > Acutalibacteraceae > Ruminococcoides. The sequence continues at coordinate 13,256 of CAMJJL010000019.1, forward strand.
ACGCTGACCTTTACCATCCTGCTCTACGCGTTCCAGCTGTACGCCGACTTCTCGGGCGGTATCGATATCTCCCGCGGTGTGGCACAGCTCTTCGGCATCGATCTGATCGACAACTTCAAACGTCCGTACTTCTCAAAGAGCATCAATGAATACTGGCGCAGATGGCATATCTCGCTCGGCGCGTGGATGAAGGATTACATCTTCAATCCGCTGGCGATCAGCTCGGCGTTTCTCAACGCGAGCAAGAAGATGCGCGGCACCAAGTTCGGCAAGACCAAAGCCGGCGCGCATATCGCCAAGGTGCTGCCCACCGCCTTTGCTTCGCTGATCGTCTTTTTGGTCGTCGGTATCTGGCACGGCGCGAATTATAAATATGTCGCGTTTGGCGTCTGGAACGGCGGTATCATCATGCTGTCGATCTTAATGCAGCCGCTGTTTGACGCCGTGACCGACAAGCTGCATATCAACCGCGGGAACTTCTTCTTCCGCCTGTTCCAGATGATCCGTACCTTTATCGTGGTACTCGTCGGCTATGTCTTTGATGTAGCGCCCTCGTTCAATCAGGGCATGATGACCATCGGCCGCTTCTTCACCGACCAGAGCATTGAGCGCGGCAGAGCGGAGATCTTCAAGCTCGGTCTGGACTGGAAGGATTATGTGCTGCTGCTGGTATGCGTGGTCGTGATCTGGTCTGTCAGCATGATCCAGGAAAAGCATTCCGATACCACGATCCGCGAGATGCTGGACAAAAAGCCCTTCATTCTGCGCTGGCTGGTATTCTTCTTCCTGATAATGGCGGTCATCATCTTCGGTATCTACGGCTCCGGCTACGCTGCATCCGACTTTGTCTATATGCAGTTCTGACGGACAACGCAGTGCTGTGCTCATCCGCCTAAGTATGATGTATGGAATATGAGGCAAACCTATGAAAAAGAAACTTTATATCACGCGCGGTCTGAAGCTGCTGTCCTTCGGACTCGCGGTGGTTTTATTAACTCTACTGCTTCAGACCTTTTTGCTGAAGCGTATCGATAACAATACGATGCGTATGGAGGCGTTCTATCTCGAGGAGAAGAACACCGTCGACGCGGTTCTGATCGGCGCGAGCGACGTCTACGCCGGCTATTCCGCTCCCTACGCGTATGAAAAATACGGCTACACCAGCTATCCCTACGCGACCCAGAGCTCTCCGGCGAACATCGTTCTGCCGCAGATCAAGGAGGTTCTGAAGTACCAGAACCCCAAGATGGTCATCGTAGAGATCAACGCGTTCCTGTACAGAGACAGTGAGCTGCCCAATGAGGCGAGCGCGCGTATGTTCGCGGATAACGTGCCCAGAGACAGTATCTGGCGTGATTATCTCAAGGACGCGATCCCCGAGGATAAGCAGATCGAGTATTATCTGCCGATCATCAAGTACCACAGCTCGTGGAACGAGTATCCGTGGAAGATCAAGTATCTCAACGCGGAGCTCGGACTCAAGCAGAGGGGGTATTCCTTATTCCGCGGTTACAAGACCGTTGCCAACGAGTTCCATTGTACGACAAAGATTTATAACGATGAGATCAAGGATAAAAACGACACCCTGCCCTTGGCGGTCAACGGTGAACGTTATCTGAGGCAGACGCTGGAGTATCTCAAGGACAATAACATCACCAACGTGATGTTCATGCGATTCCCTCATATCGTTTCCGATTCCGCATACAACCGCTTCAAGCGCTGTAATGAGGCAGCGAGGATCATCGAGAGCTACGGCTACGATTTCGTCAACCTCGAGCGCCACGGCGACTGGGCAGGCATCGACGTCAACACGGATTACTACAACTGGGATCATCTGAACATCTACGGCTCCGAGAAGGTCACCGACTATGTTGCCAATATGCTGCAGACAAAGTACGGCATTACCAAGACCGAGCTGACAGATAAGCAGGTAGCCGAATGGAATGATTCGGTCAACTACTATCATATGATCTACAATTACAGCCAGGAGATGATCAAACGCCGTCTGGAGCTGGGTAAGACCGGCAACGGCGGTACGACCGTATCCGAGGATGAAAAGAGTATCAACACCATCAAGCAGTACGCGCGTAATCACCCCGGGGAGGGTAAGTATGAAGTGATTCTCGATGATGAGGAAGAATCATAAGAATATCGATCAAGCCAAGGCTCTCGCAGAAATGCGGGGGCCTTAATTAATGAGGAGTGAGGAGTGAGGAGTGAGGAGTTGCCGAACGCTGAAACGTTTATTGTAGGGTACGGCGCTTGCCGACTTACCGAGAATGACGGGTGTTTCTTGTATCGAAAACGTCAGATAGGAAATAAACGATCCAGCCATGCGGTACGTCGAACACGCGTGTTCAAATGCCGTACCCTACAAATCCGCTGCAATGTCCCGAACCCTTCCGCTACATGTCACCCAAACTCGAAGCAATCAACCGCCCCTATATGCGCGCAAGACCGCCTGATCCACCACATCTTGATACCCTTCAAAAAACTATACAAAGATATTGGTGAAGAATTTGTAAAATTTATGATAAAAATGTTACAGATTCCCTTGATTTTATCTGTATCATGGTATATAATAGGTTCGTTGGTGGCGTTTAGTGTCATTTTGTGACACATAATGTCCGAGAATCACCAAAAGGAGGCGGCAGAATGTTTTTAGGTACCAGTGATCATCATCTTGACAGCAAAGGCAGAGTCATTCTGCCGACCGATTTCAGAGAACAGCTCGGCGAGAGCTTTTACATCACTATGGGCTTTAACCGATGCGCTCAGGTGATGAGCGTCGAAGAGTTCGACCGTCTGCGTGAGCAGATCCGTCAGCTGCCTGCCGATAAGGCGCTCTCGCTCCAATACCTCCTGATCTCTCCGGCAAAGCTCGTCAGCCCCAACTCGCAGGGCAGGATCATCATTCCGCAAAAGCTCCGCGAGGATGTCGGACTCAGCGCCGACGTTACCGTAGTCGGTATGGACTCGCGCATCGAGATCTGGGATAAGGCGACCTTTGAGGAATATATGGAACAGCAGAAGAAGGACAGTATCAAGGAAGCGCTCGAGCTGCTGCGCCTGTAAACGTCATCGTAAGGGATTCCATTATCCCGTGACAATCTCAACCGATTGAATACGACAGAAAGTGAGTGTCTGCGCATGGAGTTCAACCATGTTTCCGTACTGCTGAATGAAGCGGTCGATAGCTTGAATATCCGCGAAGACGGCGTCTATGTCGACGGCACTGCCGGCGGCGGCGGACACTCTGCTGCGATCCTCTCGCGTCTGACGACGGGAACGCTGTACAGCATCGATCAGGATCCCGACGCGATCGCGACCGTCACCGAGCGTTTTCGCGGTGACAGCCGTTCGCGTATCATCGAGGGCAACTTCGGCGAAATGAGCCGGCTGTTGCACGATATCGGGGTCGAAGCCGTAGACGGTGTACTGCTCGATATCGGTGTATCGTCCCATCAGCTCGATGAAGGATCCCGCGGTTTTTCCTATCACGTGGACGCGCCGCTGGATATGCGCATGAGTCAAAGCGGAGAGACTGCCGCCGATCTGGTCAACACCCTGTCGGTCGGTGAGCTCAGTCGTATTCTCTCACTCTACGGAGAGGAAAAGTACGCCTATTCCATTGCGAAGGGGATCGCGCGATATCGCGAGACGAAGCGGATCGAATCGACCCTGGAGCTGGCGGAACTCATCAAGGATAACGTACCGCAAAAGGTGCGTCGGGACGGACATCCTGCGCGCAAATCCTTTCAGGCGATCCGTATCGCGGTCAACCATGAGCTCGATGTGCTTGAAAGCGGCTTACAGGGCGCCTTTGAAATGCTCAACCAGGGCGGACGACTCAGCGTCATCACCTTTCATTCGCTGGAGGATCGCATCGTCAAGCAGTTTATGCGTGACAAAGCGCAGGGCTGTACCTGCCCGAAGGACTTCCCCGTGTGCGTATGCGGCAAAAAACCGCAGGTCAGGATCATCACGCGCAAGCCGATCTGTCCCTCAGAGGAGGAAAATGAGCGCAATCCGAGGGCTCGTTCGGCAAAGCTCAGAGTCTGTGAAAGGCTTTAATTTTCCCTATCGGAAGTATAAGAAAAATATTCTGGCAAATTGAGCAAATTAATCATGTTTCCGTTCCATATTTGTACAGTTTTACTATGGACATCGGCGACAGTATATAGTAAAATGATAACAAGATTGTAATAATTATTCTACACAAGAAATTGTGATGAAATCTGCGATTCAACACATTATCCTGTGAATTTGGATGCAAAATGTCACAATTTCGGTTAAAATTAGATTACAGAATAATTACAGTCGTTGATTCAGATATCTACATTCATTTATATATAATACAGGTTTTCAATAACAACCGGACATTCTTATCGGTCTGCTTTTCGCAATGCTTTGTTGTCGTCCTTGATAGGCGCCAGCCTATCGGCGTCCTCCGCCTCGTCTTGCAAAAAACATCCTCGATAATCATTGTCTTCTTTTTATTGAAAACCAGTATAAACAGAAACAGAAACCAAAGTGCTTGGTATGCACGCATCGATTTGATTGGGGTGCAAAATGGCTTACTATTCGAGTAGCAGCAGCGCCTATGACTTCACTCTTTTTGAAGAAGCGTATGATTCTTCCGAGAGAATGAGAGCGCAGGCGGATGACCGTTCCGCTGCAGAGGACAGCGGCACACAACAGAATAAGAGCAGAAGCGAAGAGCGCCGTGCCGAGTCACAGGCGAAGATAAAGCGGATGCGCAGACGCAAGTCCAATATCGCGCGTATCGCGATCGGCGTTGTGTTCGGCATTGCTGTCGCGTTCATCGTCGCTTCCATTATTCACGGACAGGTTCAGCTGACGGAGCTCAATCAGGAGATCTCGGAAGCGAAAGCGCAGCTGGCAGAGCAGCAGAGTGTATACACACAGCTGGAGATGAAGGTCGATTCCTCTATCTCCACCACCGTAGTGGAGGACTACGCAAAAAACAATCTCAAAATGAGTAAAGCGACCAACTCCCAGAAGGAGTTTATACAGCTTTCCGACAGCGATAAGGCAGAGGTCACTCTCAGCAAGGACAAGAATATTTTTGAGACGATTGCAGAGGCGGTTTCTTCCTTATGGTCATGATTTGGTATATATTGAAAGCGTTTGAATAGAATGTAGATGAGATAAGAGTTGAGATTTGTCTTAACTCTTATTCGTGTTTTATAGAATATTGATTTTTGTATGCCGCGGCAGCATTCGGCGCTCTGAAGTCGGTCAAATTCCGTCAAAAATCGGAGCAAATCGCTGCAGAATTCAGATCGGTCGAACAGCTCATAACGTTTGACCGTCTAAGGAGAAAGGAGAAATCGCTTATGGGTGCTAACCAAAAGCTCAGAAGAAGAACCGTATGGCTTTTGATTATTATCTTGGCGGTTGGCTTCGGCGCTGTCATTACCCGACTGGCTTTCCTACAGCTGGTACAGGGCGAAGAACTCCAGCGCAGAGCGATTGAACAGCAGCTTTCGGATACCCCCGTATCCGCAAAGCGCGGTACGATATACGACACCAAGGGCAAGATTCTCGCCCAGTCCGCCTCCGTATGGCAGGTGGTCATGGCGCCGGCGTATTTTGACGACGGGTCCGAGGGGGAGGAACAGCGCCGCTTTGTCGCAAAGCGCCTTAGTGAGATCTTAGGCGTGGATGAAAACGAGACCTATGAGGAAACCACGCAGAACACCTACTATGTCTCCGTCAAGCGCAAGGTGGAGACCTCGGAGAAGGAGCAGATCATCGAGCTGCAAAACGAGCTTTCCGAGAAGTACCAGAAGGCAGGTATCATCTCCCTGCTCGACGACTATAAGCGCTACTATCCCTACAGCGACCTCGCGTCATCGGTCATCGGCTTCACCGGTTCCGAGGATCAGGGTCTGTCGGGCGTAGAGTACCAATACAACGATTATCTGTCCGGCACACCCGGCAGAATCGTATCGGCGCAGAACGGCGTCCAAACGGAAATGCCCTTCGATTACAACCAGAACATCGGCGCGATCGACGGCAGCTCCATCGTGCTCACGATCGATGAGACCGTGCAGAGCATCGTCGAAAAGTACATGAAGCAGGGCGTTATCGACCACAACGTTCATGAACGCGGCGTTTGCATCGTGATGGACGTCAACAACGGCGAGATCCTCGCGATGGCTTCCGTCAACGGCTTTGACCTGAACAAACCGTATTCCATCAGTGATGACCAGCAAAAGGAGATCGACGCGATCAACACCGATTATCTCATTAAGCACGATTATATCGAGGAGGGCGTCGACCCCTACAAGCTCAGCGAAAAGGAAAAGAATGAGCTGATCGAAAAGGCAAAGGCGGAGGCGAACAGCGCTGCGCTGGCGCGTAACTGGCGTAACAAGGCGATCTCCGATACCTACTATCCCGGTTCGGTTTTCAAGATGGTCACCCTGTCGATGGCATTACAGGAGGGCGTTGTCAACAAGGACAGCCGCTTCGGCTGCTCGGGCGCGTTCCAGCTGTATAACGATACCATTCACTGCCATAACACCGCGGGCCACGGCTCCCAGACCTATCAGGAATGTCTGTGGAACTCCTGCAACCCCGGCTTCATCCAGATTGGACAGCTGGTCGGCAAGGAGAAATTCTGGGATTATTACCAGGCGTTCGGCTTCTCCGACAAAACAGGCATCGATCTGCCCGGTGAATCCGACGACCAGTTCTTTGTCCATGACGGCGTAGAGGGCAATATGCTCGACACCGACTTGGCGGTTGCCTCCTTCGGTCAGAACTTCTCGATCACCCCGATCCAGATGATCACCGCCGCGAGCGCGGTGTCCAACGGCGGCAAGATCGTACAGCCCCATGTCGTCAAACAGATCCTTGATTCCAACGGTAAGGTCGTCAAGAATACATCCACCGAGACGAAGCGTCAGGTGATCTCTGAATCCGTGTCCAAAGAGATGTGCGGTATCCTGGAGGAGAACGCGACGACAGGCTCCGGTAAAAACGGCTATGTCGCAGGCTACCGTGTCGGCGGTAAGACGGGTACATCCGAGAAGCTGATCGACGTCAATGACGACGGGGCGGATGACTATATCGCGTCCTTCTGCGGCTTTGCTCCCGCCAACAATCCGCAGTATGCGGCGCTGGTATTCTTTGACGCTCCTCTGGGCGGCAGTTACTACGGCTCCGAGGTCGCGGCTCCCGTATTCGCGAGCATTATGAGCGAGGTTCTGCCATATCTCGACGTCGCGGCGCAGTATACCGATGAAGAAATGAGCAACATCGATACCGCGGCAGGTTCCTATACCGGTCAGAGCATCGAGGACGCCACCAAGGCGGCTGAGGCAGACGGATTCAGTGTGACGGTCAAGGGCGAAGGCTCGACGGTCATCTCCCAGAGTCCCGCTACCGGCGCTTCAATCCCGACAGGCGGCACCATCGTCCTGTACACCGATCAGAGCGCATCCACCGATAAGGTCACCGTACCGAACTTTGTCGGACTGAGCGTATCGGAGGTCAACGGAGTTGCCGCGTCGAACAACCTGAACGTCAGCATGACGGGTATGGTTTCCTCGTCTGACGGTACCTCGACTTCACAGAGTATTCCCGAGGGCAATGAGGTTGCGCCGGGTACGGTCATCACCGTTACCTTCAGCAGCAGCGGCATCGCGGACTAGACGCGCGTCTTTTCTCATTCGATTCCAAACATTATCGGGTCGATTTTCAGCGTCGATGACGTATTCTGCGACCCTTATCGCGGAGAGTATGCTCTCTCTGCTTTATCATCAAAACAAATGAGGTGTAAAAATGGAGACAGGTTTATGGGCATTCGGTGTAGCGGCAGTATCATTTGCCGTTACCGCCGTAATAGGAAAGTTCTTGATCCCTTTCCTCCACAAACTGAACTTCGGTCAGACGATCTTAGAGGAAGGACCGAAATGGCATAAGAACAAGCAGGGAACGCCCACGATGGGCGGTATCATGTTCATCATCGGTATCGTCATCGCCACTACCGCAGGCGTATTGTTGTACGCGGTGAATCACGGGATGGATTCTGTGAGCTACTTTGTGTTCATCGGTCTGCTGTTCGCGCTGATGAACGGCGCCATCGGCTTTGTTGACGATTATGTCAAGGTCGTCAAAAAGCGCAATCTCGGCTTGACCGCGATCCAGAAGCTCGTCCTGCAGTTCTTAGCGGCGGCGATCTATCTGTTCCTGATGCACCTGTGCAAGGACAATACCGAGATCCTGATCCCCTTCGTCAACCACTATGTCGATCTCGGCTTCTTCTACTATATCATCATGGCGATCGGTCTGGTCGCGATCGTCAACGCGGTCAACCTGACCGACGGTATCGACGGACTTGACGGCTCGATCACCTTCTTCGCGTGCCTGTTCATGATGCTGATCGCCAACGTGCTGGGCGGTCACGAGGCGAACGTTCTGTACACCGCGGCAGGCGCAGGCGGATGTCTGGGCTTCCTCGTCTGGAACTTCCATCCAGCCAAGTGCTTTATGGGCGACACCGGTTCGCTGTTCCTCGGCGGTATGGTGTGCTCGATGGCGTTCGCGATGGATATGCAGCTCATGCTGCTGCTGATCGCGCTGACCTACCTGCTCGAGATGTTCTCGGTCGTGCTCCAGGTCACCTACTTCAAGATCACCCACGGTAAGCGTATCTTCAAGATGTCGCCGATCCACCATCATTTTGAGATGTGCGGTTGGTCAGAGACCAAGATCGTCTGCGTATTCTCCGCGTTCACCGCTCTTTGCGGTCTGATTGCACTGCTGCTGGTGATCTTCGGCATCGTCCAATTGCCGACGGCGGCATAATTCTGACGGCTCCCCCGATCGGGGATAGGGCAAATCAACCCACGGAATGAAGGAATGAGGCATATGTCAACAATCGAAAACACCTCGCGCCGCAGGGTGCGGGATTATGAGGGTGATCGTCGTGCCTCTGACAAAAGAGGCAGACGAAAAATCAATTTCTCTCTGCTGAGTATCGGCAAGGGTATCGATATCCCCTTTGTACTGCTGATACTGGTACTGCTCACCATCGGCATCACCATGATGTTTTCGGCGAGCTATCCCGTCGCCTATTATGAGATCGGCGACAGCTATTATTATCTCAAACGTCAGCTCCTGTTTGCGCTGATCGGACTGGTGATCATGTTCGGCGTCTCCTTCTTGGATTACCACCATTATCACCGTTTCGCGGCTATTATCCTCGGCTTGAGCTATTTTGCGCTGCTGCTGGTATTGGTGCTGCCGTCACAGGAGGGCGGCGTTCACCGATGGATCGGCGTCGGCGCGTTCGGTATACAGGCGTCGGAGATCAGTAAATTCGCGATCATCCTGTTTTTGGCGCACTGGGGTAGCCGCTATTATGACCGGATGGATACGTTCAAATACGGTATCCTGCCCGGCGCGGCGGTATTCCTCTCCACAGCGCTGCTGCTGCTGTTCGAGCCGCATTACTCCTGTATCGTTATCATCGGTATCCTGACCGTCATCATGCTCTATGTATCGGGCATCAAGGTCAAGTGGCTCGCGATCGGCGCGGCGATCCTCGTAGCGCTGATCCTGCTCTTGTGGGTGACCGGCATGCTGACCTACGCGATGGAGCGTATGGACGGCTGGGGTCAGGCGCTGAATGAGGATCTCGACCGGGATATGTGGAACAGTACATGGCAGACGCGCAACAGCCTGTACGCGATCGGTTCGGGCGGATTGTTCGGACTCGGACTCGGGCAGAGCCGACAAAAATACCTCTACCTGCCCGAACCGCAGAACGACTTTATCTTCGCCATCGTATGCGAGGAGCTCGGATTGGTCGGCGCGGTCATCATCCTGTTGATCTTTGCGTTGCTGGTATGGCGCGGCGTTATCATCTCACTGCGTGCGCGCGACCGCTTCGGTAAGCTGCTCGGTATCGGACTGATCAGTCATATCGGACTGCAGGTCATATTGAATATTCTGGTTATTACGGACTGGCTGCCCAACACGGGTATCTCCCTGCCGTTCTTCAGCTACGGAGGCTCCTCGCTGCTGACGTTGATGTTCGAGATGGGCGTCATCCTCTCCATATCCAGATCGTCGAATATAGAAAAGAGTTAGTCGGTTAACGGTTAACAGTTAACGGTTAACGGCGGTGGGAAACGCTCCGCGTTTTGATTATATTTAGAATTGACCGAGCGAAGCGAGAAACCTTCACCGTTCACCGTTCACCATTCACCGTTCACCCCAAAAAACGGAGTTTTTTATGAAAGTATTACTTGCCGGCGGCGGTACCGCCGGACACATCAATCCTGCGATCGCGATCGCGGGCTATATCAAAAAGAAGGAGCCGGATGCTCAGATTTTGTTCATCGGTAACCGTGACGGCATGGAGCAGCGTCTGGTCAAGCAGGCAGGCTTTGAGATCAAATCCGTCGTGATCACCGGCTTCAAGCGCAGTCTGGCGCCGAAGGATCTGATCCACAACATCAAGACCGTGGGCTATTCCTTTGAATCGCGCTCGAAGGCGAAGAAGATCATCAAAGAGTTCGATCCCGATATCTGCATCGGTACGGGCGGCTACGTCAGCGGTCCTGTCATCCTCGCGGCATGCAACCTCGGCTATAAGGCGATCATCCATGAGCAGAACGCGTATCCCGGCGTGACCAACAAGATGCTGGCGAAGTCCGTCAACCGCGTCATGCTGGCGAACGAAGACGCCAAGAGCCGCTTTTCGGACAAGGCGCATTTTGTCCTGACGGGTAACCCGATCCGTCCTGCGATCCTCTCCACCAAGCACGACGAGGCGAAGGCAAAGCTGGGGCTGGATGACAGCAAGCCGATCATCCTCTCCTTCGGCGGATCCCTGGGTGCGGAGTGCATCAACCGCTCGATGGCGGAGCTGATCGCGCGTTCCGCAAAGGACAAAAAATATCATCATATCCACGCTTACGGACAGCAGGGTACATGGATGCCCGATCTGCTCAAGTCCATGGGCGTTGACCCCAAAGAATATGACAACCTCGACGTCAGACAGTATATCGACAATATGGATGAATGTCTGGCGGCATGCGATCTGGTGGTATCGCGCGCCGGTGCGATCACCCTCTCCGAGGTACAGGCAAAGGGCAGACCGGCGGTGCTGATCCCCTCGCCGTTTGTCGCGGAGAACCACCAGTATCACAATGCGATGTCGATGGTGAACAAAAAGGCGGCAAAGCTGATCGAGCAGGCAGACCTCTCGGGCGAGCTGTTGATCGAGACCGTCGACAGTATGCTCACCGACAAATCCGTGCTTGAGGAATATCGCCAAAACGCCCAGAAGATGGCGATCACCGACGCGAACGAAAGGATCTATCAGACGATAAAGGAAGTATTGGCAGAAGGCTGATATTGTAGGGGAGGGGCTTGCTCCTCCCGTGTCGCGCAGCGACATTCGCAAAGCGATAGGTTGCAGTTGCTTCGCAATAACAGGTGATTTATCGGATAGGTTCGGGAGGAGCAAGCCCCTCCCCTACAAATAACTGTCACGCTCCGGCTCTTTTCAACATAGAATAAAAGGCAAGAGCTTTTGGAAAGGGTGTTGGGTGTGTCAGTGTTTGTCGTTGACGGAGGCAGAGTATTATCGGGAAAGGTGCGGCTGCAGGGCTCTAAGAACAGTTCCCTGCCGATTTTGGCGGCAACGCTGTTGTGCCGCGGCGAATGTGTCCTGCATAACTGTCCGCGGTTGAGCGATGTGGAAGCTTCGCTCAAGATCCTGCGATACATAGGCTGTACGGCTCACCGTGAGGGAAACACCGTCATTGTCGATACCGGCAGTGTGACTCGTTATGAGATCCCCACCGAGCTGATGCATCGGATGCGTTCATCGATCATCTTTCTCGGGGCGATGATCGCGCGGTTCGACCGCGTGAGGATGTCGTTCCCGGGTGGGTGTGAGCTGGGTCCCAGACCCATCGACCTGCACCTCAACGCCCTGCGTGAGATGGGCGTCGAGATATCGGAGGATCACGGCGAGCTCGATTGCTGTGTACAGGATGTCCTGCACGGCGCGAATATCGTTCTGCCGTTTCCGTCCGTCGGCGCGACCGAAAATATTATGATCGCGGCGGCTGCTGCAGAGGGCACCACGATCATCAGCAACGCGGCAAGGGAGCCGGAAATCGTCGATCTAGCGGATTTCCTCAATTCCTGCGGCGCTCAGATCAACGGGGCAGGGGAGAGCACCATCATCATCGACGGCGTCAGTCGCCTTTGCCCGACCACACACGCAATGATCCCCGACCGCATTGTTGCGGCTACCTTGATGTCAGCCGCCGCGGTCACGGGTTCCGATATCCTGATGACGGGCATCGTCCCGTCCCACCTCGAGTCGGTGTTTCCCGTTTTTCGGGACAGCGGCTGTGAGATCCTCATTGACGGCGAAGGCGTTCGTATCAGCGCGCCTTATCGCCTGCAAAGCCCCAAGCTGATACGCACTATGCCGTATCCCGGTTTTCCGACCGATGCGCAGGCGCCTGTGATGAGCATGGCGGCTGTCGCAGACGGGATGACGGTCTTTGTTGAGAATATGTTTCTCAGCCGATACAGCCATGTCAGCGAGCTGTGCCGCTTTGGCGCGGATATCCGTGTAGAGGGCAAGGTCGCGGTGGTTGACGGCGTGAGAAGACTGCTGTCCGCCAACGTCCGCGCGCAGGATCTCAGGGGCGCCGCCGCACTGGTGGTTGCCGCGCTGTGCGCAAGAGGACAGAGTGAGATCAGCGGCATCGAGTACCTCGAACGCGGCTATGAGGATTTTGAGCTGGTGCTCTCCTCATTGGGCGCGGATGTCAAAAAGCTGTAATCAGCGGCATTTGATTGAAATCAATACAGAATTATGATATAATCAATATTCAGTGAATTATCACGGAAGAAAGGAGGGGTATCATGGCTTTCAAACGTAAGAATAAGGGTAAGAAGAATACCCGTAACGCGCCGAGAAAACGTCCGCCGCGCCGACCGTCTGAGCCGTTGTATGATGACGAAAGGATCGACAGAGATCCGCTTGATGAACGATATGACGAGCGTTACGATGCGCGCTATGACGAACGTTACGATGACAGATATGACGAGCATTATGACGACGACTACGGCGACGATGACGCTTACGATCCGCGCTATGAAGAAGCGCGACGCGGTCGCCGAGAGGATTGGTCTCGACCGTCCGATCCGTATCGTGATGACGATATGCTGAATGAATTTTCGGATGATACCAACTCCTTTTATACCGATGAAGTGAGCGAGCGTGAACGCCGCGAACAGGAATTCATCGATGAACGCGACATCAGATCGCGCCGCAATAAGGGCATATTCGGTATGGGTAAGGGCAAAAAGAAAAAGCCCTCCAATAAGGCAAAAAGCGCCCAAAAGAAGCCCGAGAAGCCGCGCAAACCGATGTCGCCGACTCAGCGCAGGATCATCCGTATCATCAGCTATGTTTCGATTGTAGCGATTGTCCTGATCATCGGTGTGATCCTCTCCCTGACCGTGTTGTTTAAAACGCAGGCATATGAGGTGTCGGGTCTCACCAAGTACACCGAGGAACAGATCATTGACGCCTGCGGTATCAAAAAGGGCGAGAATATCTTCTTAGCACCCAAGCGCCCTGCGGAGAATCGTATCAAAAAGGCGTTTCCCTATGTAGAGGAATCGAATGTCAGCTTCAAGATCCCCGACACGATCCGTATCGCGGTCGTCGAGGCGGTCGAGGGCTATTTGATCAAGGTGAACCAGACCGAGTATCTGGTCATCAGCACCAGGGGTCGTATCCTTGACCGTATCACGGATGTGTCGCAGTATAACCTGCCGATCTTCATCGGACCGACCCTCACCTCGGGTGAGATCGGCGATTATGTCAGCTATGAGGACGACAAGGTCGTCACCATGATCGAGAGCATCACCCAGACCTTTGCCGACAACGGCTATCAGGGCATTACAGAGATCGACGCGACCAACATGGCGGATATCTCCTTTACCTATGAGAACCGTATCAAGGTCAAGCTCGGTATCCCCGAGGATCTGGATTACAAGATCCGCACCGCGATGATCATCATCAACGATAAGATCGACAGCAACACCACCGTCAAGACGGCAGGTATCCTTGATGTGTCGCGCTGCAATACCACTAAGCGCTCCTACTTTGACGAGATCATGCCTACCGTGAGTCCCTCCGAGGCTTCGACGGAACCGACCACCGCTCCGGGCGGCGATAACAGCGATACCGCTGACAATTCCGGCGGCAACTATTACGTTCCCGAGGATGATTACAGCTACTACGCGTATGCCGATGACGGCTACGGCGGCTATGCAGCGGATGACTATTATGCCGATTACGGCGCCTATACTGGTGAATGGTAACATTGAATCGGGTGTAACTGAGCCACACACTGTGTAAATTTATCAATTTTTTAAAAAATATTCAGAAAATGATTGAATTTATCCGCAATATATGGTAAGTTATAATATGATAGAAGAAATATAATTGATAGTTATGATATCAATAGACACCCTATGCGCGAACGCACTGCGCTTTCGCTCGTATGACAAGGAGGATATATAAAATGGCTTTTGAAGTGGAAAAGAATCCGACCAGCGGACTTCCGGTTATCAAGGTGATCGGCGTCGGCGGTGGCGGCGGCAACGCGGTCAACCGCATGATCAAAATGGATGTTAAGAACGTAGAGTTCATCGCTATCAACACAGACGAGCATGTTCTGCGTTATTCCCAGGCTCAGGAGAAGATCCAGATCGGCGAGAAGGCTACCCGCGGCAAGGGCGCAGGCTCTATGCCCAGCGTAGGACAGGCTGCCGCCGAAGAGAACCGTGAGGAGATCGCGGCGCTCCTGAAGGATACAGATATGGTATTTATCACCGCAGGCATGGGCGGCGGCACCGGCACCGGCGCGGCTCCCATCGTTGCGAATATCGCAAAGGATATGGGTATCCTGACCGTAGCGGTCGTGACCAAACCCTTTGCTTTTGAAGGCAAGAAGCGTATGGCGCAGGCTGAGCAGGGTATCGCGGAGCTGTCCGCATGCGTTGACTCCCTGATCATCGTGCCCAACGAGCGCTTGAAGCACGTTTCCGACCAGACCATCACGCTGCAGAACGCGTTCCTGATCGCGGACGATGTACTACGTCAGGGTGTACAGAGTATTTCCGATCTGATCGTTGTTCCCGGTCTTGTCAACCTCGACTTCGCCGATGTATCCGCTATCATGCGTGACGCAGGCTATGCGCACATGGGTATCGGTAAGGCGACAGGGAAGGATAAGAGCGTTGTGGCGGCTGATATGGCGATCTCTTCCGCGTTGCTTGAGACCTCGATCGACGGCGCTACCGGCGTGATCATCAACATCACCGCTTCTCCCGATATCACGCTCGACGATATCGACGCGGCTTCCACCATGGTACAGCAGAAGGCGGCTCCCGACGCGAACATCATCTGGGGTGCTGTTATCGACGAGGATATGAAGGATGAGATCAGCGTGACCGTTATCGCTACCGGCTGCGGCAGCAATAATGATAACTCCGGCGCGTTCCCGACCTCCGCTCCCACAGCGGCTTCCACCGCCCCCGTAGCGGCTCCCGATCCGCTGGCTGAGCCCACTCCCACGGCTCCTAAGGTTGAGGTCGACTCTACCGATGATGATGACTCTTTCTATGACATCATGTCGATTTTCAATTCCAAGAAATAATCAGGTTGAATCACAGGACGCTCGCTGTTAGTGAGCGTCCTGTTTTATCTTATCATTGAAACAAAAGAAGCACCCCGATCGAACAGCGTTCTGATCGGGGTGCTGTGTTGTATGATGAGGAAAAGCCGAAGGATTATCGGACGTGATTGCGTCTGCTGCGTAGCACGATGAATGCCGCGGTAATCAGAAGAAGTGCGGCAAGGATCAGTGTCCCGGCGGAATCGCCGGTCTTAACCACGCCGGAATCCTGCTTGACTCCACCGTCATTTTTATTTGAGGCTTTGCCGGAATCGGGCGTTGCCGCGCTGTCCGCCGTCGCGCTGTCCTTTGCGGAGCCGTCTACAGATGTCGTATCGGTTGCATCAGGCTTCTCGGCGCTGTCATCGGTTGCTTTTTTGTTGAGATGGCCATTAACCGACAACGTGAACGCAAACGGATATCCGTCCTCCATGATGAGCTTTGACGGCAGGTAGAACCAGAAAGAATCCATCGACGGGTCAAAATCGGTGACCTCGACTTCTGTCGGAAACTCAAACACGGAATTATCCGTTTCGTGATACTCGGCTTCTTTGGTTTCAACATTGTACACACGGAGTGAGAAGAGCCACGGCGTTTTCAGCAGCTTGATCGTTGCTTTGTGATCGGGAGAGGAAGGGTCGTATTCCACGCTGAAATCCGTACCCTCAACCATCGAGGTATACGATTGATCGTAACTGGGATACTTCTGGGAGTCGGCGCTGTACTGAGAGGATACCACAGTGATGGTGACCGGTATGTCGACTTCCTGAATGCCATAGTCGCCGCCGAGATCGTAAATATGAACCTGAGCATCCAACTGTGTGGTTGCATACAGTAAATGATCCACGGAAGCCTTTACGCTCCATTCGGTTTGATCGTTCTTTTCGTAAACGAATGTTTCATTTGTGTTGTTGTTTTTGAGTGTGAGAGTGACGTCGCCGTTATAATCATCCAGCTCAAAGACGCCTACCGTATAAAAATCCTCGTCATACGGATAGCTGTCGTGAAAGTCATTTAAAAAGTCATACTCTCTGTTGACTGCAGCGGACACGACGGAATAGGCTGCTTTGTCGCCCTGAGGGGCTGCATCCTCGGTCGCGGCGGCAAGGGCAGGGGTGATGAAGCATGCTGCCGGAATCAACGCGAAGCAGCAGGCAAGGATTCGTTTTATCATTTCATTGACCTCTTTTCTCAATAGATTGTATTTATCTTATTGATAAATCTTATCACAATTGATGCTGAAATGCAATAGGACGACAGATGAAATGACCATGTAAAAAACCGACCCATTCCCAAAGGAGTGAGTCGGTCTTGTCGTTTATTCAGTCGGTGCGGTAGTTTCGGTCAATGTCGTTGTCTCGCTGTTGGCTTCTGTTGAAGCGGTCGTCGCGTCAACAGCTTCTGTCGCGGCAGCGGTATCATCCATCATTTCGCTTTGATATTTGAGCGTGAGGATACGCTTGACCTTGGTGTTGAGCTGAGCCTCGGTGATCTCGCCGCTGCTGAGCTTGCTCTCGATTTCCTGCACATAGCTCTGCAGGCTGTTGGGGTTGAGGATCAAATCAATGTCAGAGGCGAAGATGCCCTTGACAATGGTGCTGTAGCTGTATTCTCTGGTGAAGTAGCCTGCGGACATATCGCCCGTGACCGCGACGCCCTGATAGTTGAGCTTCTCGCGCAAAAGCTGAGGGACGACCTTGTCGCTCAGGGTGGCAGGACGCTCCTTGTCGAGCTGATCGACCATGATATGATCGACCATGATCATGCCGGCGCCTGCTTCAATGCCCGAGCGGAAGGCGGTGAATTCACTGCCGGCGTCCAGCTCGTCAGCGGTTTTGGTGATGTGGAGGAAGGCGTCAGCGCCGTCAGCGCTGTTGTTGGCGTCGAGTGTGCCGGGGAAGTATTTTAACGCGGAGACAATGTTGTTCTCAGTGAAGCCCTTGACCGCCGAGCTGATCAGATTGCCCGCCTCGGCGTCGGTAAGATCGGATTTGTTCGCTCTCACGTTGGCAAGATCCGCATTCAGCGAGAAGTCGACGTTGTAGCCCAGATCGCTCTTTTGCTGAGCGGCGGCTGCGGCAGTGTTGTACATGCCGTCGGCAGTGGCGTCGGTGATTTCCGGTGTATCGGCAGTCTGATCGGTGATGATCGCGTCATCGCGCGCGATGAACAGCGGAATCTTGGAATTGCTCTTCAAGCCGTTGATCAGCGCTTTTGTCTGGTCGTCGCCAATGGTGTTCTGCTGTGTCAGGATCACACCGCCGACAGGATAATTCGCGAGCGATTCCGCAGTGGTGTTATCCGCGATCGTGACGATGTCGGTGTTCATCAGCAGCTCGGGTGTGGTCACAAAGAGCTGACAGATCTTTTCGCGCTGCGACATGGCGTTCAGCGTATCGACCGCCTTGGCTTCATAAATGGATTCTGTCGGAGCGACAGTCTCGGCTTCGGTGCTCGTCTGTGCGGCGTCCTTGCCGCTGTTGCCCGAGAGCCTCGGCGTGATGACAAAGTGCACCAGCGCGAATGCCGCGGCGGCGATCGCAATGATTGCAATGATGAAGAGGATGATCTTCATCGGACTGCGCTTTTTGTTCTGTTCGGCGGCTTTGTCGTCACGTCTTTTTGCGGAAGGTCGCTTTTCGACATACCGTTTCTCTGTCGGGATGCTGTCCATGACCTTTGTTTTGTCCAAGGAGGAATCCTTCTCAATATCGTCGTTCTCGGGGTCTTTGAAGTCATCCTCGGTGAATCGTTCAAATCTGCTGACAGTCGGCTTCGGCGGATTGGGAGCGAGGATGTCATCGCCGTCATCGGTCTCCGCTTTGTCAAGCGCCTGCTTGATCTCGTTCAGAACGTCATCGTCGGTCGGCTTTTGTGTTTCTTCTACGGGACTGTTCTCGGTATCGTTGCGCTGTTTTTCTGCAGCGTCTTTGAGCTCGTTGACAGTTTCTTCGGGTTCATTTTCATCGGGAGTGAGGTTCTTGTTTTCTTCGTTCATCATGAAACCCCTTTCAATTAAAGATTTTGGTTTCTGTTCCTGTGCTTAAATATATTACCATATCGATAATGTTTGTGTCAATTACAGCTGTGTAATTTCTAAAATATGAAGTATAAATCAGAGGATAAAAGAAGGGCTGTCACTTTTGCGACAGCCCGTGTTATTGGTTACAGATAACTCGTCTTTTCCGTACGCCGTTGATGAAACGTCAGAGAAGATCTGTGTTTTTAAAAGGCGGAACGGGATGCAACGTCACGTTGCCGGAACGGGATGCGCGTCACGTTGCCGGAACGGGATGCAACATCCTGTTGCTTAGACGATACCCTGCATGAGCATAGCGTTCGCTACACGCTCAAAGCCTGCGATGTTAGCGCCTGCGATGAGGTCGTCACCCAGGTTGTACTTCTCGCAAGCCGCAACACTCTGCTTGAAGATGTTGACCATGATCGCTTCGAGCTTCTCAAATACGTCATCCTCAGTGAAGATGGTGTGCTCGGCGTTCTGGCTCATCTCGATGCAGGAGCAAGCTACGCCGCCTGCGTTAGCAGCCTTGGAGGGACCGACGATAACGCCGTTCTCCTTGAAGTAATCGATCGCCTCGTTGGTGGTAGGCATGTTAGCAGCCTCGCACAGGAACTTACAGCCGTTAGCAACCATTGTCTTTGCCTCGTCGATCTTGATCTCGTTTTGAGTAGCGCAGGGGATGTAGAGGTCAGCCTTAACGCCCCAGGGCTTCTCGCCGGGGAAGAACTTCGCACCCGGGAACTTGTCTGCGTAAGGAGCGCAGATGTTCTTACCGGAGGAACGCAGCTCGAGGAGATAATCGATCTTTTCACCGGTAACGCCGTCCTCGTCGAGGATGTAGCCGTCGGGACCGGAGATGGTGATCGCCTTAGCGCCGAGCTGTTCGAGCTTCTTAGCGGTACCCCAAGCAACGTTACCGAAGCCGGAGATAACAACCTTCTTGCCCTCGAGGCTCTCGCCGAAGTGCTTGAGCATTTCGCGCGCATAGAAGACTACGCCGTAGCCGGTAGCCTCGTCACGACCGGCAAGACCGCCGTTCATGGTGCCCTTACCGGTGAGAGTGCCGTCATACAGGTTGCGGATGCGCTTATACTGACCCATCATGAAGCCGACTTCTCTGCCGCCTACGCCGATGTCGCCTGCGGGAACGTCGGTCTCGGGACCGATATGACGATAGAGCTCAGTGATGAAGCTCTGGCAGAAGCGCATGATCTCCATATCGGACTTGCCGTTTGGATCAAAGTCAGAACCACCCTTGCCGCCGCCGATCGGCAGACCGGTCAGGCTGTTCTTGAAGATCTGCTCAAAGCCGAGGAACTTGATGATACCGATATAAACGGACGGATGGAATCTCAGACCGCCCTTGTACGGACCGATTGCGGAGTTGAACTGTACACGGTAACCGATGTTGACCTGTACCTGACCGTTATCGTCTACCCACGGAACGCGGAACTTGACCTGTCTCTCAGGCTCGGTGATGCGCTCGAGCAGAGCCAGCTTGCGATACTTGGCTTCGTCAGCGTCGATAACGGGACGAATGGAGTTGAGAACCTCTTCTACGGTCTGAAGGAATTCAGGCTCGGAAGCGTTCTTTTCTCTTACTTTTGCGATGACTTCATCAACATAAGACATAAAATATACCTCCTAATTTTGTGCCTTTATTTAATTGTATTCTCAGGGTATGTACCCAAAAGAAAAATTGCACAGTTAATATTATATTACAAGAGGAGGTTTTTTGCAAGATTTTTTTGATAAAAATCATACAAAACAGGAATTTCGTCATATTACACAGAATGAAACGGCTTGATTTGCAGTGATATAGGTCAGAGATTGCAAATAATTTAGCGCATTAATGCTGTGAAAGAAAAATAAACGGAGGTGGGTTGATGGTTCGCCTGTTAGAAAAAAAGAGCCGCCGCGTGGTGCGACAGCTCTTGGATGAGATTGGATTTATTGATCGGCTTTTTTGAGGAGTTCCTCGCGGCTGAGTCCTGCATTTCGGGAGATTTCGTCATTCGGGATGACCCTGAGAATTTTTCCGTTGTAGCGGGATACCATGACGGATGCGGGCATCCCGTTGATGTCGATGGTTTCCTCTGTGTACTCTTCATTGAGGGGTACCTGCTTCTTTAACGCTGCGCGTTCGGTGAGTGCGCCGGTGGGGCAGAGCTGTACGCACAGTCCGCAGTTGTTGCACTTTGTCTGATCGAGCGGTAACGCGAAGGCAGGGGAGGGTTCGGTGGTGAAGCCTCTGCCCATCAAGCCGAGTGCGTGGATGTCCATGACCTCGCGGCAGGAGCGCACGCACAGTCCGCACAGGATACATTTTGCCGTGTTGCGCTCGATAAAGGCGTTTGCGTCATGCGTGTACTGCTGCGGCATTTCGCCCTTGAAGCGGCTCGGGTCGATGTCGTAACGTTGCGCCACATTGAGCAGCTTGCACTTGTAATACTCTCGGCAGCCACATTCGAGGCATCGCGATGCTTCGAATGTGGCTTCTTCTTCGGTAAATCCGAGAGATACTTCATCGAAGTTCTTGTTTCTGACCTCGGGAGCTAAAACGCGCGGCGTTTTTCTCGCTTCTTTTTCACGATCCGAATAATCGATCGTCGCTTCATCACGCTGGGAGATATACGGGACGCGTGTGTCGAGCTTTTGATCGTTCAGATAAGCGTCGACAGCCTTTGCGCAGCGGTCAGCCTCGCCGATCGCCTCGATCGCGATGCTTGCGCCGCGGTTGGTCGCGTCGCCGATGGCGAATACGCCGTCTATGTTGGTGGTGAACCAATCGGGATCAGCCTCAATGTTGCCGCGGTCATTCAGCTGTAATTCGCTGACGTCGCCCTGTACGAGCTTCTGACCGATGGCGAGGATGACGGAATCGAGTGGGATCTCCTCGGTCTTGCCCTCGATGGGAACAGGTCTGCGCCTGCCCGACGCGTCAGGCTCGCCGAGCTCCATGATCTGCAAGGTCACGGATTTGAGCTTGCCGTTCTCACCGTTGAACGAGATCGGGTTGGTCAGGAACTTGTAGATCACGCCCTCTTCCTCGGCTTCGTCGATCTCCAAAGCATCGGCAGGCATTTCGGCGCGCGTGCGGCGATAGATCACATAGACCTCTTTTGCACCGAGCCTTACCGCGGTTCTGCAAGCGTCCATTGCGGTATTACCGCCGCCGCAGATGGCAACGCGTTGCCCGATTTCCGGAGGGTTCCCCTCAATAACGCTTCTTAAGAAGTCAATACCGCCGTATACGCCCTCGAGGTTTTCGCCGGGGGTTCGCATAGAAGAACTCTGCCACGCGCCGACCGCGACGATGACCGCGTCATTCTCGGCTTTCAGCGATTCGATCGTAAAGTCTTTCCCTAACTTTACGTTGTTGACGAGTTTAACACCGCTCTTTTCAATGATGGCGATCTCTTTGTCCAGTACCTCCTTGGGCAGACGGTACTGCGGAATACCATAACGGAGCATACCGCCCATCTTCTCCATCATGTCATAGACGGTCACGCTGTGACCCATGATGTTGAGGTAATAAGCCGCTGTCAGACCGGCAGGACCGCCGCCTATGATCGCGACTTTTTTACCCGTGCGTACCATCACATCGGGTAAATAGCTGTCTTTATTGAGGTCAATATCCGCCGCGAATGCCTTTAATTGGGCGATATTGATCGGTTCCTCCACATTCTTACGGCGGCACGCCTTCTCACACGGATGGGGGCATACTCTGCCGATGGAAGCAGGGAGCGGAATTTTGTTCTTGATGAGCTTGATGGCGCTGTCATATTCGCCGTTCGCGATCAGTCCGACATAGCCCTGACAGTCGGTTCTTGCCGGACAGTTGAGCTGACACGGCGCGACACAGTCGCCGTCATGCGCGGACATCAAGAGTTCCATCGCGATCTTTCTTGACTGCACCACGCGTGGTGATTCAGTGTTGATGACCATGCCTTCGGTGCATTTCGCGGAGCAGGAGCGCAGGAGCTTCGGGATACCCTCGGCTTCTACCACGCACAGTCCGCAAGCGCCGTAGATCTCCACGGCTTTGTCATAGCAAAGGGTGGGTATATCTATGTTATTAGCTCTCGCGGCTTCGAGTATCGTTGCGCCCTCGGGGGCTTGAATCGCTTTTCCGTTTATTGTTAAGTTAATCATGATTCAGCCCTCCTTTACGCTTTGATGACCGCGTCAAAGCGGCATACGCTGTAGCATTTTCCGCACTTGATGCACTTGTCGGTGTTGATGACATGAGGATTCTTTACTGTACCTGAAATCGCTTCAACAGGGCAGTTGCGAGCACATAAAGTACAGCCCTTGCACTTCTCAGCATTGATACTGTATTCGATCAGATCGGAGCACTCGCCCGCAGGACACTTTTTGTCCTTGATGTGCGCTTCATACTCGTCACGGAAATACTTAATAGTTGTTAATACGGGATTCGGCGCCGTCTGACCGAGACCGCATAGCGCGCCGTCCTTAATAGCGTAGCACAGTTCTTCGAGCAGTTCGATGTCGCCGTCCTTGCCCTCGCCCTTAGTGATGCGTTCGAGCATTTCGAGCATGCGCTTGGTGCCGA
>CAMJJL010000020.1 GCA_946406145.1 uncultured Clostridia bacterium
AGGATGATAGACGTACTGTTCCTAACTTATATACTTTTTCGACAAACTGAAAGCGGTACGATTTCTCGTACCGCTTCATTCTCTTATTACTGGAAGCGTCTGCCGCGATGGGCTTTCTGCTTCTTCTTTTCGATCATGTATACGACCGTGAAGGTGATCAGCATGACGACGATCATGATCGCCAGCCAGATCAGGAACTCAAAGTTAGAGCCGTTAGCGCCGCGCTTGAAGGGGGAGGAGGAAGCTACCGCCTCGAGACCCTTGGAAGAGATCTCGGTGGTGTCCTTCTCGACCTTGGTGTCGGGAGCGTTGTTGGTCTTGGGCGTGTTGACGGAGCCGGTAGAAGCCTTGTTCTCGGTGGTTGTCTTGGGCAGATTCGCCTGAGGCTGAACCTCTGCGTCGGCAGCCGGCTTCTCAGCTTCCTTAACCTCTTCCTGCGGTGCCGCGACAGCACTGTCGGAGAAGAGCTTATCATAGGTGTTCTGCTCGACAACGCCGGTCACAGCCAGATCGTTGTTGCTCTGGAAGCCCATGACAGCGGTCTCGGTAGAGGTACCGTACTCGCCGTCAGCCGCACCGTCAAGATAACCTAAGGTGATCAGACGGTTCTGGATCTTTGCGACGTCGTCGCTGTAGTCGCCGTTGCTGAAGAACAGAGAAACGAGCGCTTCTTCTGTGGTGATCTCAGCAGGCTGTACGCCGGTATCGGCAATCTCTTCCTTCTCGGAAGTGATCTCTTCTTCTTTTTCCTCAGCCTTGTAAGCAGGCGCGTTGTCCGCGTAGAGAACCTCTAAGTCGGAACCTGCAACGCCGTCAACATACAGACCTGCGGCCTCCTGGAAGCGCTTGAAAGCAGCTTCTGTGCTTTCGCCGAACTCGCCGTCAACAGCGCCGGTGTAATAGCCTAAGTCATAGAGTCTCTGCTGCATCTTCTCGACCTCGGAGCCGGTGGAGCCCTTCTTCAGGGAAGTGGACTTGGTCTCGTTATCGGAAGAGGAGGATGCGCTCGAGGCGCTTGCACTTGAGCTTGTGCTTGCGCTTGTGCTTGCGCTTGCAGAGGAGGGGGAGCTTGTGGACTTACCGGAAGAAGCGAATACATAGGTTTCGCCGTCGATGGTTCTGGTGGTGTCCGCGAGATACTCGCCGTCTTCATAATAATAGTAGTCGCCGTCAAACTCTACCCAACCTGTGTCGGGGTAGGAGACGCCGGGAACCTTAAAGTACTGGGTCCAGCCGTGGCTCCATACGCTCTCATAGCATACGCCGTAATCATCGCCGCGCGCGTCGACTGCCATGCCGTCACCGACATAAACGCCGACGTGACCGGGCTGATACAGACCGAGACCGTGGATATTGGGAATGCCGCCGGACATCGAACCGCGATAGTCGGAGTTGAATGTCTGCGCGTCGCCGACACGATAACCGCCGGCGTAGGAATAGATCAGACCGGAACAGTCAACCGCGCCGGGGGTAGAACCGCCGTATACGTAGCTCCACTTGGAGTAGTAAGCGTTCAGCGCCCATTCCGCCAGACCAACGCCTGTGCCGGATGCCGAGGACGAAACCGTACCGACAACAATGACACTCGCGATGACCGCGGCTACCATAATAATTGAAATGATCTTCTTAAACTTCTTCTTCATAAAAACCTCCGTAGTGTTGATCCTAAGACGCTTTTCAAGCGCGTTTATTATTATAATAAGGAAAAAACGGCTTGAAATCGGCGTTTTCGGACTCGTCGAGAATCAGTTTTTGAATAACTTGGTAACAAAACTGTCATTATTATACACAGGAATTATTCTGATATCAAGTCTTTTGAGTAAATTATTGTTAAAATAACAACAGAATTTAATTTCTGTTCATAAATGTGTACAGATTGTACAAAAGTTATTCACAATTTGGTTGGTTACAGCTTGTAACCTTTATTTTCAAAAGAGAAAAAAGAACCATCGCGACAAGTTTTGACAATTCCCGACAAGAATAATAAACAGCTTTTTATGCGGAATTAGAAATAACTATTACGCAAATGTTAACATTCTTTTATGAAATTATAAATTTCCTGTTCCAAAAGCGTTTTCAGTTGCCTTTTTTCCAAATTGGAAAAATAAACCAATTATCTCCTGTGCTGAGGTTCGATGCCTGTAGGCGCGGCAAGTGAACCAATTGTAGGGTGGGGGCATATGTTACTGAAAATCGAAGATTGAAGACTGAAAAATGAATAACGAATACTTTCTGAACGCGATTCAGCCTTATTGTAGGGGAGCGTCTTGATCCTCCCGTAAACCTATCCGATACATATCACCCAAACGCGAAGCAAATCTCTTTTCCGTAGGGTACGTCGGACAAGAGCCGTACCCTACAAAAGGTACATTTCCTCAACGGACATGCTTCACAACCAACGTCCTCCCTTGGGAGCAGCGCAGCGGCGCTTAGTCAATCACAGATGCAGGGGACACCGGAACTCGCTGCGTTATGGGGAGAGGAGGAACCGCCGCGCGAGATCAAAGCGTTCCAACCGGATACGCTTATCGAGTACGGCGAGTAACGACGATGGAGCGCTGTTGCATGGGAGTTGTCCGCCACATCACAGATTTGGACAACTCCTCAAGACGTTCCCCTGCAAATTCTTTTGCTCACAACCCACATGATTACCGGATTCTACTCCCGGTAGAGCCGTCTTTCTACCCCTGAGATACCGCATTGCCGCGGCGGGAGAGTATCATCTCGTCACCCGTAGAATATGAAATTGCTTTGTGGATTGAAATTTTTAAAATATCGTGTATAATGAAAGGGTAATATGGCGTATTGCAAAGGGCGATGATCCGGAGCGATCACCCTGAATGCATATGCCGTCATTTTCGGAGGCGCATATGAGTTTTGTAATTTTGACGGACACATCCGCTAATTTACCTTCCGCGCTCGTCAGAGAGCGTGACATCAAGGTGATTCCGTATCACTACACCATCGGCGATAAGCAATATTCCTGTCTGGATACCGAGGGGTTTGACGGCAAGAAGTTTTTTAAGGCGATGCGACTGGGCGCGGATATCAAGACATCCGCGATCAATTTCCAGAGCTACGTCGATTTCTTTGAGAAGTTTTTGTCAAAAGGGCAGGATATCCTGTTCATCAGCATGTCGTCGGGCATCAGCAGTTCATTCAACTGCTCCGAGATCGCGAAGAAGGAGCTGGCTGAGAAGTATCCCGACAGAAAGATCCTGCTCGTCGATACGCTCGCCGCGTCACTCGGCGAGGGCATTTTTGTGCTGAAAGCCGCCGATTATCGTGACGCAGGCTTGAAAATATCAGAGATTTACCAAGTTCTGGAAGAAGAAAAAGCGTGCATGTATCAGGTTTTCACCGTCGATGATCTGATGTACTTGAAAAAGACCGGACGCCTGACGGGTTCTGCCGCCGTGATCGGCAACATGCTGCAGGTCAAGCCGATCCTCAAGGGGAATGAGAACGGTGAGATCGTCAACTTTGCCAAGGTGATCGGCAGAAGAAAGGCGATCGACGCGCTCGCGCAGCGCTACAATATGCTGGTCAAGGATCCCGAGAAGCAGATCGTCGGTATTGCGCATGCCGATTGTGAGAAGGACGCGGAGTATCTGATCGAGCTGCTCAATAAGAAGAAGCCGCCGAAGGAGATCCTCAACGTCGTCTATGAGCCTGTCACCGGCTCTCATGTCGGCCCCGGCACACTGGCGCTGTTCTTCTTGGGCGACAGCAAGGTAAGATTCCGATAAGTGATGGAACGAAGGGGGTAGCGGAGGATTCCGTTATCCCCGTTTGATTATGAGAAAAGCTTAATCAGTTTCTGAGAGGACGTTTTTCAAGGCTCCCTTCTTCAACAGGACTTGTGTTAATTTCTGCAAAACTGCTTGACATTTTTACACGGTTGTGATAAAATTTTACTTGTTTTACGGAGAGATGTCCGAGTGGTTTAAGGAGCTAGTCTTGAAAACTAGTGATCCCGCAAGGGACCAAGGGTTCGAATCCCTTTCTCTCCGCCAATTTAATAAAACAACTGACTTTACCATACGGAGGATTACTCAAGTGGTGAAGAGGCTCCCCTGCTAAGGGAGTAGGTCGCTAACGCGGCGCGAGAGTTCGAATCTCTTGTCCTCCGCCAGCCCGAAATGGCTTATTTAAGCCGTTTCGGGCTCTTTCTTTTGCCAAAAAATCTCCGTGTCCTTTGCCGTGTCCTTTATTCAGCCGGTTTGCAGTAAAGCGGCGACGTGATTCAGCGCTTTTTCATTCGCTTGCTGAACGGCGTGAGCATAGAAATTCAGCGTCGTGCTGGTCTGACTGTGACCCAGCATAGCCGAGACTGATTTCACATCTACGCCGTCCGCTAATGCCTGTGTCGCTACAAAATGGCGAAAACTATGTAAGCCCTTGAAGGGAATGTTTTCTGATTCCAAAAAGTCCTGGAGCCATTTATAAGGGACATTGGGATTCAGCGGCTTGCCGCACCAGTTGATGAACAGTCTGTCGCTCTCCACCCACTGATCGCCGCATTTCTCGGCTACAACTTTTTGTTCTTCTTGAAGTTGTTTGATCATTTCAAGAAGACAAGGCTGAACATAAAGCGAACGATAACTGGATTTAGTTTTCGGAGTGTCGGTATAGGTCCCGAAGCCTTGATGATAGTTAGATGTTCTGTTGATCGTCAGGATAGATTTTTCAAAATCAATATCCTTGTACTCTAAGCCCAATGCTTCGCCTTTTCTCATACCCGAAAATGCCAGAAGATTGAAAAACAGCCTATACGATGTTGGTGCCTTATCATTGATTGCCGACAGTACCTTTTTCGCTTCTTCGAGAGAATAGATCGCTTTTTCTTTCTTCTCTGTTTGTGTAAAAACAATATCACGGCAGGGATTGATGTCAACTATACCGCACCGTTTTGCATAGAGCATGACGTCACTGACAAAGGTTAGATATGACTTTTGGCTTTTGACGGATAGCCCTTTACCGGTTTGCTTATTTACGCCGTTTTTACCTAAAGAGGTGATAAAGGCTTGTACCATCCGATAGGTGAGCCTGCTGACCAATACGTCGCCGATCGCATTATAGGTTCTTTCCTTGCAGTCTAGCAGCTTTGTCAATGTACTCTTCTTGTATTTCTTGCTGGCAAGCTGCAATTCCAGCCATTCCTCTGCGATCTGCTTAAAGGTGGTATGCTCTTTTGCGAATGCAATTTCGTTTTCCTCGCGCATACGCTGTTCTGCTTCACATTCTAATTCCTTTTGATATTCGGCAATTGATCGTTCTTCAAATAAAACGCTTTGCCTGGTTACCTCCTTTTTGATTTGTTTTGATGTCATCCCTTTTTCGGGAGTCCATGTCATACATTTGACGATCTGCTGACCGTCTTTGTACCCGAGGCTCACCCGAAACTGATAGGATGTTATGCCTTTCTTGGATACTCTTTTTCTGATTGTCATGTGCTTAACCTCTTTTCTGAAAGCTAAGCTCAAGCAGCATCATTATTATAACATGAGAGAATATCCAAAAGCAAATCCAGATTGATCAATCTTTTCGATGCGATCCGGATAACGGGGATCTCCCCTCGACTTGCCATACGCCTGAGCGCTCTTAAAGTCAGGCATGTGTCAGGGTCAAGCAATTTGATTTCTTCATACGCTTTCGGTATGGTTCGCATTCTGGCAGTCATGGTTTCCTTCCCCTTGGAAAACAATAGAGTAAATGATGTTCTGTAACATCTGACGGTTGCCTTTGTTCAGGCAAAAATGGTTTTTGATCATAAAATGATCCTCCGTTTAATATAATAGTATTGGATTAGTATACATCTTCCGGCTGTGCAGCAGCCTCATTGGTTTTCACCACCGCAGGGATCGCCCGCGGCCGCCCTCATTGCCTGCGACGGCTTATGCCAACAGCATGTCCGCTCGGACTGTGACTGGACGGAAGTATCATTGTCCTCTGCGGCTGTCATCGCCTTCGGTAAAGGATGCGCCCTTACCGTCTGAGTCCTGAAGGCTTCAAAAGTGCCATATTCTTGAAGCGTTCGCTCATGTAGCTCGTGTGGTTCTCGTGTTACACACACCGCAGAGAAAGTAGAAGAATTTACTATTCAGTTGTCAGAATACGGATTCGCATCGGGAACAATCGACAGTTTTCTTAAACAGAAGAAGGCCGGAGTGCAGTTCCAAAACGGAAGCTGAACGCCGGCCATTACGTTCCATATTCGATTATACTAATTCGTGATAGATAAGACTAATTTCAACAATAAAAACAACAATGCGGGATTGTGGGGATCAGACCGCAAAGATTGTCTGCTTTTTGTAGATTGCCTTCTTTTATTATGTATTAGTATCAGTCCCGATTTGAACCCACACATAATATACCAGATTGGCAGGTCTGTTGTCTTAAAAACCCTGTCGAAGAATATCCTTGTTTTATGAACTTTTTGTAAACCATAAAAAGAATATTTGTCGAATTACTTCATCTATCATTTATCATAATAAAAATGATAGATAAATTGATTTTTGATAGATGAAGTGGTATAATATCATCATTAATGACCGGATGGTGATATGATGCAGAAATATCCTTTTCAGATTACGACCGAGATACTGAACCTTGTTGCTGAGATTTGTGAACTGACAGGACAACTCAGCACACACTCAAAGCTGAACAATTCGCCGCAGCTGCGCCGTACCAATCGTATCAAAACAATCTATTCCTCTCTGGCGATAGAGCAGAACACCTTGACGCTGGATCAGGTCACCGCTGTTATCTCCGGCAAGCGAGTCCTTGCGCCGCCGAAGGATATCGCAGAGGTGCAGAACGCGTATGAGATCTATGACCGCCTTGATACGCTGGATCCTTACTCCGTGGACAATCTTTTGATCGCTCACGAGGTAATGACACGCGGATTAGTCAATGAATCGGGAGAGTTTCGTTCCGGCTCCGTCGGCGTCGTTGATAATCACGGCAATGTGCTTCATGTCGGTACACTTCCGGCGTATGTCCCCGGATTAGTCTCGGAGTTGCTTGACTGGGTCAAAAACAATTCGCGCCATATCCTGATCAAAAGTTGTGTGTTCCACTATGAATTTGAGCTGATCCATCCCTTTGCGGACGGTAACGGCAGGATCGGCAGACTATGGCATACGCTCCTGCTGTCAAAATGGAACCCGATCTTTGCGTGGCTCCCTATCGAGTCGATGATACATGACAGGCAGGAGGATTACTACCGCGCCTTCAATGCCGCGAATGTCGCCGCAGACTCAACCGTATTCGTCACCTTTATGTTGGAGTCGATCCGTGATACGATGCTCGAAGCGATCGACGGTTCTGTTACGGTCAAGCAAAGCAAGTCGGAAAAAGCGGCTACTCGGGAAAATACCGTGATGAATTATTTGAATGATAATGGTGAGATAACTAACAGCGATGTTCGCGAACTTTTGAATGTTTCTGTTGCGACCGCAAATCGAATCCTCAACACGATGGTAGAAAAGGGATTGATCATCCGCTTCCGCAGTGGAAGGTCATGGGCATACCGTAAACGATAAAGAGATCAAGAAGTCAATAAGTACAGGGTACGGTCGAAGGGGTCATCTATCCTGATCACTTCTTGCTATAGGTAAACGACGCTGTTGTTCTTGTTCCTTTTCGTTGAATAGAGAACTGATATGCTCAATGAATCGTTGGACTACATCGGGAAAATGATCTAATCCTCGCAAGAACGGACGGCACTTCTCTGTTAGCTTATCATAGCGCTCTTGCAATCGATTGCAAGCACTTCGGTATTGATTCGCTTGATCCTGTAAGTGTTTTTCCTTTTTGCGAAGATCATGGATTTTCACTCTGCTTGTTATCCCTTCTTTAGCGAGCGCAATCAACTGACTGTAATCATCCTTCGTAACAGAATAATTGCCGGTAAGAGGATTCTTCTTGCCGGCAGTTTCTATTTCCTGAAAGGTTTTTGAGATACCCTTTACAGGTTCATATTCTATTTTAGCTTTCTGAATATTGCTTTCGATTTTAGCGAGGCGCTCTTTATCTTTATCGATCTGATATTGTAACGAGGTCAGATGTTCCGCTGTGCTGCCCTCTCTGCCACGGTCAAAGCCCGTGAACCCGTGATTGGTCATGTGACGGAAGAATTCATCCTGTAAGATGCTGTAGGATGGTCGAAACTTCGGCTTTCCGTTCTTTCGCATGACCGTCTCACCGCTTTCGGTCAATAGCGGCTCGCGAGATTCCCACTTTTTCGAGTGGCTGATTTGATGTATAACTTCTTTGACTGTTCCAACCAATGCAGGATCTTTACACCGTTTGCTCCATCGGATCTCTTTCTCAACGACCGGCAGGGCGATCAGGTGCATATGGTAGTGATATACCGGATGACCCAGCTCGTCGCTGACAGCTTTATTGATCTCATCCGCGTGCATAACGGCAGAGATGATATTTTCCTCACCGTATTTTTCACAGGCATAACGGTATGCCTCGGCAAAGAATTCCTTTGCGTATTCATAGCCGCCGCGTTCCTCAAAGTACATGGTGTTCACATCGAAGATGATTTCGTCGAACAGCACCGCGTCAGCTCTCAGCCCACGGCGTGAGACCATACCCTCAGCCTCCATATCTTTGAGAATCTGCATATAGGCTTTATCCCCGGGACTCTTGAAATGAACGTTCATCGGAATCCTCTCCGGTACAACATTGATGTTGCTGTAGTCGCTGTTTTTTCTCTCGTTGTGCTTTTCTGCCGCGCTGATTTTAGCAGCCGTATAGGTCTGCACTCTGGCACAGCTCATATTGATTTTTGTTTTAGATATATGATTTCACTCCATTCATTTTGTATAGATGCGCATGTATGGGTAGCCTTATACAAGATTCGTTGAATCTGTATAACCCACTATGACACTTTCAGCGCTGCTGTAAAGATGTCGTGGGCAAGGGCTTTCCTCCCTTGACCCTCCGCTCAGTTTGTTTTGATATCCGGGTCTGTATGATGTGTATTGTCAAGCTTTTCTTGATCGGCTGTCGGCAAAGTCCAGTACCAGATCATACCTTCCTTTACGGACACAACGCCTGCGTTTTTCTTTGCCTTTTTGATCGTCGATTTCTTGAAGCCTTTGTCTCTCAGAAATCCCTCGCACGCGGTAGCAGTCAGCTTACCGACTTTCATCAAATCCAAGATGAAGGCTGTAGCCGCTTCACACTCAGCGCTTGGTCTGCCGAGCTTTGGAGCGATTGATGAAAAGGCTTGCTCCGCTGTCATCTCGATCTCGTCGAGGAAAGCAATTCCTTTTTCTCCGACCTCAAAGAGGATCGCCGAGCCTGTCGGAGCAAGATTGGATTTCACTTGAACCATCATGCGCTCGTTCGGATTCTCTTTGTTCGGCGTTCTTGTGATCGCCAGAATGCTCCGAGCGACGCCGGCTATATCTATCGATCCGGACGTCCGATAGAGGGGAGAAGTCTCCCGCATTTTGTTCATGTGTGCGATGATCACGATTGCGCAGCCTGTATCTTTGGCTACCGCAATCAGGTGATTGAACTTGCTGCGCATTTCATTCGCAGCGTTAAGAGAACAACTATCGCCGATATACGAACTGAGAGGATCGAGGATCAATAGCCTTGCTCCAGATTTTTCGATAGCTGATCGGATACGGTCATCATCGAAGGTTAGGCTTTTCTCAGTCTCACGGATAAACAGCAGCTTATCTCGGTCGCCGTCTGAGGCGATAAACCGAGGGACTACGGTGTCGTCCGCGTCATCCTCGGTCGTCTGATAGATGACCGTCATAGGTTTGTGTGTTTCTTCGTCATCGGCAAAAGGAAACGGTTTGCCTTTTGAGGCAAGAGCCGATAGTGCTAACATCAACTGACTTTTGCCGTCGCCTGGATCACCCTGCAACAGTGTGACCTTGCCAAAAGGAATGTATGGGTACCATAGCCATTCCACTGACTTCGGTGTAATCTCGCTCGCCTTGACGAGCTCCAGTTCTGTTTTCTGTTCTTCCATAGTTTGATTTTGTCTCAATACTTCTTTCTCCTTTTTGATAAATATAGCGGACATTCGATGACAAGGGCACGAAAGCTCTGCTTGCAGTCGTGCTCGCAGTCGTGCTCGCATTTGCGACACAGAATGTTGTACGCTCTGCGTCCTTTGTCGTTCAGAAAGAACGACCATTCCAACTTTTGCTTTTTTGACATTCGCGGCATTCAGCCAACCTCCTGAAAATGTGCTCGACCTCTCGGTCGGCGATATATATCCCAAAATCGCGCAATAAAATAACGCCTAAAACCTCTTCGAATTGTATCGTTTCGGAGCGGTTTTAGCGTTTTTTCTTTGTCCTAAAGCACCTTTCACGGATAAGGCACTAAAAGTCCTTACCTTGCCTTAGGGTTCGATTATGGCGATTTTGGGCATCAAAAAGACCGTAGATTTCAAAACAAATGTCCTCTACGGTCAAATAAACTATTGCATTATATATAGCAATTATGATATTATAAATATGCTACAAGATTTACAGTAGAATACTGTCTTAGTACTGCCATAAGTATACCCTGACACAGTTGCGGGTATGCTTTAGTATACGTTTATAGACTTGTAAAAAACACAGGCTCTAACGTATACTGTTTTGGTAGTACTGTAAATCGTGTAGCAACAATTTACCGAGCCGCGTGTTTTTAGCGTAGCTCTTTCATGTAAAGGGCTACGTTTTTTGCTTCAAGCAAGGAGGAAAAACCATGTTAAAGAAAAGCATTTCTGTACTGTTGATAATTGTTATGGTTCTATCTGTGTTTACAATTGTGCCTTTCTCTGTCAGCGCCGGTACGTTTCCTAATGTTTCCGGCTTTCCTGACTTTGACATGGATTGCTATGTAGCTGATCTATTTATAAATCCTGATACAGCTCAGTATAATCATATTATATTTGAAATGAATTCGAAATCGACTAATAAGGTTATGAGAGATCGTATTGAGAGCAATACTCCTATGATGGCTGCTATGACAGCTTGGCAAGTAGCAACTTTTCAGGCAAGCGATACTTCTCATGATGCTGTTACACAGTTGGGCTATTATGAATCAATCATTCTTTCTTCATTGAATACTGCAATGAAGTCGACACCTATAAAAGATACATTTGATAATGCTTATGTGAAAGGCGGAAAAATGCTATTTGACGCCTTCAAAAATATTTTAAAAGCAGAATATGCAATTACCGATATTGATTTATCTGATTATAATAGCTTATCTGCGGCTAAACAAACGGCATATATGAATAGCTTTGAAAAAGCTTTTAAACAGCAACACCCCGGTACATCGGACTTAGGAAAGTTTACTAAAATATTCGGAACGATAGTTAAAACCGGTAAAGCAGCAGAAGAATGTATCAATCTTTTTTCTTCCTATTATCATTGTAGTCTGGTAGACGATTACTTGTGTGAAGTGGTAAATGATATGTATGATCAGTGCCCTGACGATAATGCTACTATGAAAACTGCACTGATGAATATATCTAAGGCGTGTAATGGCGACTTAGATAATATAGCTTTGGATGTTGTTTACAGAGGATTTGATATTATCTATGGTACAGTCGTTGATAATACTATTAATGGTATTATCGGTTCTCAGCCTGCCGGGTTGGCTTTTATGATCAGTCAGGCGATAGGAAAGAATATTTCTAACTTCCTGTTTTCAACTGATGCCATTTGCGAGAATTACTACAAAATATGTTGCTTTGATGAATTTGAAAAGCTTGTTCGTTCTGTTACTCAGTATGAAATAGATAAATATAAAGAGGAAAGAACAAACTATAATGCAAATGTACTTTTCTCAGCTGTTGGCTTAATGTTTGAAATCAATGAAATCAGTTGCGATATTTCGATTGAATACGCTGATACGATCTATGAGAAGTCTGCAGCAGGTATTTTTCTTGATAAAGCCGAATCTGACAATTTTAAAAAGACAGTCGAAGGTATTCGAAAAATCAAACAAGAAACATATTATCTTCTGATGACTGATTATATATTTAATCTTGAAGAAGACTATCCGGAAATCTACGCAGCATATATGAAGATAATGGACGAAATAGAAAACCCGGTTGTTCACGTGACAGGTATCAACTTCTCTAAAAAGCATATGACGCTCGGCTTGGATGATGACACGTTCTATTTTTGGAACAATGCAGAGGTTGCTCCTGCTAACGCTACAAATCGTGCCGTAAGCTATTCTTCGTCAGACGACAGTATTGTATCAATTAAACCGGGAAACACCTTGATGATAGAATTACATCAAACCGGCACGGTGACCGTTACCGCTACCTCTGAGGATGGCGGCTTTACGGATACGATGACGATCGAAGTAGTTGAAGGACATGGTACAGATGGTATTCATCTGGAAGATCCTGTGACAAATATTAAAGACAGCGGTAAATGTGGTGATTATGTTTACTATAACTTATATAACGATGGATTGTTAAAGATATATGGCAATGGACCAATGTGGGATTATCAATATGGTATTAGAGTTCCATGGGAAAGTCAGACTATCAAACAATTAGTGATAATAAACGGCGTGACATGCATTGGAGCGGAAGCGTTTTACCGCAGCGAGGGCTTGACAAGCGTGACCATTCCCGACAGTGTGTGGAGTATCGGTTATGCAGCGTTTAGATACTGCACGGGGCTGACAAGCGTGACCATTCCCGACAGCGTGACAAGTATCGGAGGAGATGCGTTTTACGGTTGCACAGGATTGACAAGCATTATCATCCCCAACTCCGTAACAAGTATCGGGGGTTCTGCGTTTTTGGGATGTACAAGTATGATAAACATAATCATACCTGATTCCACCACTAGTATTGGCGGCGGTGCATTTAGCGGAACTGCTTATAGTGCGGACGAAAACAAATGGGAGAACGGTGTTTTATATATCGGTAATCATCTTATAGAAGCGAAATCCAATATCTCCGGCGATTATACTATAAAAAAAGGTACATTAACAATTGCCGAAAGTGCGTTTTCCCGTCGCACGGGGCTGACAAGCGTGACCATTCCCGACAGCGTGACAAGTATCGGGGAAGATGCGTTTTACGGTTGCACAGGACTAACAAATATTACCATCCCTGACACTGTCAAGAGTATTGGTGATTTTGCATTTTTTGGTTGCAAAAAACTGAAAGACTTGACTTTGTCGCAGATAGGATTAGATAGATTTAATTCTATTTTTGAATATAATATAGAAATAGATAACATTATTATTATAGACTCTGTTACAAGTATTGGTCATAATGCGTTTTCAGGGTATACTGGGATAAAAAGCGTTCAAATCGGGGATTCAGTCACGAGCATTAGCAATTCTGCCTTTGTTAGCTGCAGTGGACTGACACGCGTCACCATCCCCGACAGCGTGACAAGTATCGGTGAGTATGCGTTTTCCGGCTGTGAAAGCTTGACAAGCGTCACCATCCCCGACAGCGTGACAAGTATCGGTGAGTATGCGTTTTCCGGCTGTGAAAGCTTGACAAGCGTCACCATCCCTGGCTCTGTCACAAGTATCAGCAAAAGTACGTTTTTGGGTTGCAGCTGCCTGAACGAAGTTACCATACCAGACTCTGTCACGAGTATCGGGGAGAGTGCGTTTCGAAGTTGCAGCAATCTGTCCAAAGTGACTATCCCCGACACTGTTACGAGCATTGGTAATAGGGCGTTTGGATACTATTATAATTATAATAATTCTAAATATTTTAAGGTAAACGGCTTCACTATTTACGGAAGAAACGGTAGCGAGGCTGAAAGATATGCGAACGATAACGAGTTCATTTTCATCAACCTGACAGAAGAAAAGACCGACTCCTCTACCGGTATTATCCTCACAGTACCAGCTGGCGTAGAAATAAACGTGGAAAAGAAAACCGGACAGGAAACTAACGTTACTCTGCCGGACGGCATCAAGCCGGCGGCTGTATATAATATCACCCTGACAAAAGACGGAGAAACTGTACAGCCCGAGAACGTTGTGACCGTAAAGATACCCTGTGAGTTTGAAAATGCGAAGGTCTACTGCAAAGAAGCTGACGGTACATATACCGATATGAATGCAAAATATACAGATGGCTATCAGGTGTTCACTACCGATCATTTAGGCATGTATATAGTAGCTGAAGAAAAGCCACACCTTCTCGGTGACGTTGATGGTGATGATAATATTTCTATTGTAGACGCAACATTTATCCAAAGACATTTAGCGAGTATTCCAATTCCTTTCGAATTTAATGAAAAGGTATCTGACTCTGATGAAGATGGTATTATTTCCATCATGGACGCAACCTATATTCAAAGATGGTTAGCGAATCTGAAAGCAAATGATAATATCGGTAAAGTAATGAAATAATAATCGCATAATACAACACCGCATATAGGATTAATCCTTGTATGCGGTGTTGTGTGTGTGTTCTGCCGATTCCTGTTGATCAGTAAATCATCTTATGATTTGATGTATTTCTTTTTTGATAATACTTTTTTGCTTTTTATCTACATCGTCAATTCTCTTGAAATCTTTCCACTTCACTTTCTTATAAAGCGGTTTACCAGTAAATTTGTTAATTACATCATATTTTAAATCTACATAGTTTTCTCCAATAACAATATCATTTAGTGTATACTTTTTCTCAACCAAAAAACTATTACCAAGTGTATTTGTGTTTCCAGACAAATATACTCTAATAACATCGTTTTTTAATCCAGTATTGTCATTAGTGATATAGTCCTTTATGATTTTATGAGGCAAGGCATCTATTGCGAAAAAAAATCGAAAATAATTATCTATAGAGGGTTGTTCCATTTTTATTTTAAACTCGCCATTTGTCTTTTTGGGATCATCATCTTGAACATAATAACAACTCAAGACACATACAGCATTTCGAATTTTTACTCGGCTCTTATTTCCTATCATAATACATAAATATAATAAACCGTTTGACCCTTCACTTGTTCGATGACGAATTACCAATTTATCGGGAAATACAATTTTAGGTTCTCTATTTAATATGAAAGCAAACACATAACTGGTAAAAACAGAAAAAAGAATTAATTCTGTTATTAGCTGCATTACATATACAACAAGAATACCATAATTATTTGAATATGTATCATTTATATTTCCTAAGACTGATGAATAAATAGTAACTTGTAACATGTTTTGAGGAAAACCAGCTACGAAATAATATAGAATTCCAAAAACTATTTTTTCTATAAAAAAGCAAAGTCCAAATTGCAGAATAGCAAGAAATAAGTGCCTTAGAGTTTTCATTGTTCCTTATCCTTTCACTAAGATTTTTATTATGGTTTTATCATCATCAGATAAATAATCACTTTCAGTTTTTAATTTCAAAACATCCATTGATAATAATTCATCTGTTTCTTTTGAATTGATATAGTTCTCAAAGCCATCTGAGAATAAAAGAATACACTTGACCCCTTTCAAATCAAAGCTGCCGGTTACTATAAAGTTTTCTGCTTCCTCACTTCCATTGAGAACTCCATACGAATAAGGATGGTTTATATTGTTGCAAATATGGTTTCTTATTTCAGTAGCTGAGAATTCTTTAATATGTTTATGAATTAAAGAAGTTTGTGGAAACGTAAAATACTCTTTATATGATCTTGAGATTTTTACTCCAAAACAGTCGCCAATATAGGCGTAATAAAATGAGTTATTTATAATAATTGCGATAATTCCTACGGTACCGGGTAAGAAATCTCCATTATAATTCTCGTTTAGGAGTGAAATCTTCTGGTTTCCATACTTCATGGCGTTGAATAATAACATTTCTTTATCGCTATATTGTAAAGCATTTTTACACAAGAAATGGTGTGCATAATTAGAAAAAACTTCAGATACCTTTCGAGAAGGGCTGTTTAATGGATAGACCCCATTTTCTTTATCTCGAGATACTCCGTCGGTTAGAATAAAATAATTATTCTTAATATCTGTAATATAGTAATCTTCATTAGGTTTATTAAATGGTTTACAATTCTTTATTGATTTTGAAGTAGTAATAATCATGTTAGACACCTTCTTTGTGTTTTATTATATTCTTTTACTGGATAGAAATCAATGATCTTATTCTAGCTGATGTTCCATTTTGCTATTTGAGCAATCTTGAGAAAAACAGTTCTTGTAATCATGATATTAGTCTTAGACGAGTCCTTGTACTTATTGACTTATTGAACAATAAAATGAAATTATCAAATGTAAACAGTTAACGGTAGACTTACTGATAACTGGCATCATTTGTATGAGCAAAATAATAATCTACCAATAACATCTTAGAAATCCAGTGTACCGTTAGTATTGATATCCAATTATTTGTTGAGTTAACAGATTAGTTTACAGTATTTCGTGAATGTTCACCGAAGTTTGCTATTGGAATTCTACACAATTTTACATATGATAATTAGATCTAATCTGATATAATTATTATAACAAAAAGCGATGGGAGGTTCTAACTCATGGGTTCAAACGATTATCAAAACTTGAGAGAAGAGATTATGTATTCGAGAAAAGCGCAAGATCGGTTTACAATTTTTATGTACACTTCTGTTGCAACTATTATAGGATTTGCAATTCAATTTCAAAGCGTATATCTATTCTTGCTTCCGTTAATAATTACTTTCCCTTTTTCAATTAAAATAGCTGATTATAGAAGAACTATTGCTAATTTAGCTGCATATATGATAGTCTTTTTAGAAAACAAAGATAAGTCCCACTGGGAAACGGATAATTATAATATAGAAAATGATTTTGGCTGTAAGCCAAAAGTCAAAGTGTCCAGAAATAGATTTGAAGTTTTTATTCATTCTTTAAATAATTATGATAGTTTGTTGATTTCTTTATTTTGCACATCTGTCTTTTTTTATAACAAGTTTATAAGTGTTAATGGAAGTTGTGGAGATTGGAAAGATATTGTTTTATTAGTTATCTCAATTATTGTTTGTGGTGTAATACTTACTGTGAGTATTACTTATTCAAGATATCAAGACTTAAAATCAAAAAGAATAGAAAAATGGAAAATATATAAAAAGAACATATCAAAGATAAAATGAAAAAAGAACTGCAAAACGAATAGAATAAGGCAATAATAGTACACTTACTTATTGAGTTATTGAACACTTGATTGATGTAAAACAGCCGCTGTCGGGTGACGGCGGCTGTGCTGCTTGAGCTTTCTGTGTCCTTTATGTGTCCTTTGTTTTGGTGAAATGTCGTGAAAGCTGATGAAAGGTGAATGTGAAGAAATGGCTTAAAACCTGACTGTTTGACGCTTGGTGGAACAAGGTGAAACGTCTCAGGCGTATTTCGAATCTCTTGTCCTCCGCCAGAAAAAGGTATCACGCATCAGCGTGGTACCTTTTTCTTGTGCAGTGGGTATGGATTCGAGCCGAGAGCCGCGTTTGACGCGGCGTGAGCGTTTTGACCGAGCGCGTCCGGCGGACGATACAGCGAGGGATAAAACGGTGCAGCGGTCGAAGAAGCCAAGCAAACAACGCGGTTACGCGTGTTCGCTTGGCTGATTCGGGAACCGCAAACTGAGCGAATCTCTTGTCCTCCGCCGGAAAAAGGTATCACGAATCGGCGTGGTACCTTTTTCTTTTTATCAAGAAAAGAAGCTGTTATTTCGATATAACATGCGATACCGCCCTGACAAATTATCATCAGGGCGGTATCAGAACCATAATCAGAAAAGCAGATTTAGAACCGGATTCCCGGGCAGAGGACGAACACGTCGAACAGGATGACTGCGATCGCGGCGATCCACAGTATCGGTTTTTTTTCATCACAGACAGAGAAGTAATATACGTTATCTTTGCGCGGCTTTACCATATGCGCAACGAACATATAACCCCAGAAGAAGCCGATCATGCCGAAGATGTTGATGATCGGGCTGATGATCAGAAAGCTCTCCATGCTCGTTCTTGCGACCGGACCTCTGAGCTCAACAAGCGTGAACACGACGGCATTACACAGATACGGAAACAGATAGAGCGCCGAAGCGACTCGATTGCGCTCCTTTTTATCGTTGTTGT
This sequence comes from uncultured Clostridia bacterium, assembly GCA_946406145.1. Lineage (GTDB taxonomy): Bacteria > Bacillota > Clostridia > Oscillospirales > Acutalibacteraceae > Ruminococcoides. The sequence continues at coordinate 18,081 of CAMJJL010000020.1, forward strand.
CGCTGATGAAGTGATACGCCTGCCGCCACGCGATGTAGAATACAAAGAGGATGCCGAGAGCGCCGACGATCAGCATGGCGATCCGCAGTACGATATTACCGTTGAAGTTTTCAAGCACCTTTGCCCAGTCGCCCTGCTCTACGTTGGGAGCGGGGTCGGGATCATACAGGAAGAAGTCTCTGAGAAAATAGCCGAAGCCCATACTGTAGTGCATGATGGTCGTCATCAGGACGAGCGGTCTGCTCAGCGGTCCCAGCCTCGTCTTTTTGAGCACGATCAACAGGATGGTGCCGATCAGGATGTTCATCAGCGCCGCGGAGCCGGAGAACATGATTTTCCAGAAGACCGAGTCAAGGTTGGCTGTCGCCGTTCCTTCAACGGTACCGGCACATCCAAACGCCAATAGCTCCGGTTTTGCCCCGGCAAGCATCTGGGTCAGCAGGTGGGTCGCCTCGTGTACGGGAGCGGTCAGATTCATCGCGATGATCCCCAGTGCCAAGCAATTGAGGATCATAAAAAGTCTTTTGTGTTGTTTTGTTTTATCCATGATTATTTCCTCTTATTTCCTCTTATAGATCGTATCATTACCCAGTGAGTCTTTTACATTGAATGAGTCACCGTCAATTGTGTATGCGAGCTCCGTCGGCACGTCAACGCCTTCATCTGTAAAGGTGATCTTCAAGGTGGAACCGTCGGCTTCATATGTGAAGTTCATCACCTCTCCGAACATATCGTATGAACCGGTGCCGTCCTCGTTAAAGGTATAAACCATACCGCTGAGCTCGGCAAAATCCCATGAACCGACAAGATCGTTATCGGCGGAGGCTTTCGATTCTGTTTCGATCGCAACATCAGTCGCGGCGGTCACGGGAGCTTCGGTGGCTGTTGAGACTGTCGCCGATTCAGTCGGTGCTGTTGTTTCCTTCGTGTCATTCTTCGCGCCGCAGGACGCCAAAGAGCTCATAAGGAATAACGCGCAAATCAGCGAGAGTATTTTGATTGTGATAGCTTTCATGATGATACTCCTCCCTTTCACCTTTTTTCACCGTCATTATATGATACGAAAACCGTGTTTTCAATATCACGGGAACAAGCGGTAGTATATTCGGTGTGAACGGATTATTTCGGAATAACGGAAAGCCGTTTGTTCCTATGGAAATACCGCTTATACCGAAACACTTGATTTGCTTTGTCACTTTTACTATAATCAACACATACCAAAACGATTTTCTGTTCAAAAAGCAGATAAAAGTTTGAAAACAAGGAGGAGCTTTCGGGTTGAAAACAGAACATATCATATACGGAAGCTGCTCCCGTTTTGTATGCCGATACTGTCGGACAAAGTTCGGCTGGCAACATCAGCCCTGGTGTGAGATCTTCGGCAGGACAGAACCTCTGTGTCAAGACTGCGGTTATTATCATCCGCCGTCGGAACAATGCCGCCATCCGGCGATAAAACAGGAAAGGAGGGAGTTGCCGCGTGAAAAAGATCAATGTCCGCTTTGAACGGGACAAATCGACAAACGGTATCGACGTTGTCATCCGCGCCGCGGAGAAGGATGATCAAGTCCTGTCCTTGATCGAGAAGCTGTCGACCCTTGAATCAGTCAAGCTCTCCGTATTGGATCGCGATAATTGCACCTGTGTGATCGGCGAAGATGAAATCGTCTTTGTCTCCGCGGACGGCAAAAATGTGCGAGTAACGGCAACCGGCGGTATATACTGCGCCAAACAGAGCTTGCAAAAAATCGAGCAGCTCCTCAGCCGCAAATTCCTGCGCGTCTCTCGTTTTGAGTTGATCAATCTGAGCATGGTGCGCAAATATGACTTTACCATCGGCGGCACCCTGCGTATCGAATTCAAGAACGGGATGGAGACGTGGGCGTCGCGGCGGTATATCCCGCTGATCAGACAGCGGCTTTCCGGAGAGGAGGGATACTTATGCTGAAAAAGACGATGATCCGCGCGTGTATCGGATTCTTGATCGGCATGGTTGTCGGCAACGTGATCGCATTCCTGACCGGAAATTCGGATACGGGCGGCGTGACCTTCGCATCGCCTCAGCTGCTCAGCATGGCAGGCGGCAACGTGCTTGTCTCCATGCTGCCGCAAAGCCTGTTCTCAGGTCTGTACGGCGCGGTATGCTTTGCCGGTATGTCCTTCTACGAGATCGAGCGGATGCCCCTTGCGGCGGCGACGGCGCTTCACTGCGCGCTGATCGTCCTGCTGTTTATCCCGATCGCGCTGCTGCTCGGCTGGGTGAGTGATATCGGTACCCTGCTGATCATATCCGGTATGCAGCTCGTCGGCTTTATCATCATCTGGCTGATCATGTATTTCGGATATAAAAAGCAGATCAGAGAGCTGAATGAAATGCAGAAGAATTTTTCTAAAAAGGAAAAATAGGAATATAGTCGATTCGTTTATCGTTCCAAAACCGAAAGGAGTATTCATCATGAAAAAGAAAGTGTTGGCTGTCTTTCTGGCGCTGGTCATGCTCATCGGAATGATCCCGATGACCGCATTGTCCGCGGCGGCAAAGGATACTGGCGAAGCCCTCGCGTCAACGGGCTTTGATCCCAACAACTACAAAGGAAAGATCACCAAGGTATCCGTCAAAGAGCCGTATACCAAGGATGGGATCACCTATCTGCCCATGGAGGTCAGCTTCCATGTCAACGAGGATATCAGTGATTCCAACGCGGTATACTTCATGGAGGGCTATAACAACGTCTATCTTGCCGACGGCAGAAAAGCCGAGAGCATGCCCGGCGTCGGCATGACCCTGATAGGTCCGATGAAGCCGGATGTTCCGCTGGAATGGAACAACCAGTTTATCTGGAAATGGAACGGCGGCGAGGACGGCGGCGACGGCACGGTGCGCTATGATGTGCCGATGGCGGCGGATAGCGATACACAGGAGATCACACAGAGTCAGGCAACAGGCTTAACTGAGGTAAACGGCGTCAAGCCCGATGATCAAATCGGTTTGAGGCTCGAGACCGTCATGAATTCTTCCGTCATCCCACAGGAAGTACTGCCTCCCAGCGGCGTCGTGGTATCTGACGAGGCGCGCATCACCATTGAGGACAAGAGCAATTATCCCAAGGAGATCACGATCAGCACGGACGATAAGACCGTCGCGCCTCCCGAAGAGGTCGTTCTGCCCTATACCGGTCAGCCGCAGGAGTGTCCCTTTACGGCTACCGCGGGCTACACCGTTTCGCTGAATGATCCCCAGACCGACGCGGGTATCTATACCGCTGCGCTGATCCTTAATTCCGGCTGGAAATGGACGGACGGCACCACCGCGGCAAAGCCGGCAGTATGGGCGATCAACAAGGCGACAATCACCTCGGTCACGCTGTCGGCAAGCCAACTGACCTACAACGGTAAGGATCAGACCCCCACGATTACTTCCGTCAAGGCAGGCGGTCTCACCGTACCCACGGACGGCTACACCGCGACCTTCCCCGAGCCTTCAAAGTTCAGCGGCAACTATACCGTGACCGTGAAAGGCAAGGGCAACTTCACCGGCTCCGCGAGCGCGGATTATTCGATCGTTGCGATCTACGCGGACACCTGCAACCATATCGAATACCCCAGAGAATATGAGGACAACAAGGATAATGCGACGCACAAGGCGTTTTGCACCCATTGCGGCGCCACCCTCAATAACGCCGAGAAGCATGATCTCAGAAACGAGCCGGTCAATGATCCCGAGACCGGAAAGCCTGCCGGAAAGTATCGCACGGTCTGCACCAAGTGCGGTTATGCGGTCGACGGCGATTGCAACCACAGCGTGCCGCGTGAATATGTAGATAACGGCAACGGCACCCACAACGAACGCTGCAGCCGCTGTCATGTCGTTTTCAAAGCAAATGAAGCGCACGACCTCAAGGCCACTGCTGTCCTGTCCAACGTCAGCGGTTATGAGATCTATAACGGCGAGGTTTCCGTTGACTGCACCAAGTGCAGCTATCACGAAGACCAGCTCTGTTCCCATGCGGGCACCGGCAGGGACGATTATGTCCCCGCCAAAGGCTCTTATCCCAACTTTACCCACAGAAGCCACTGCGCAAGATGCAAGAAGCTGATGTTCGAAGAAGAGGAAGCCTGTACCCCCGGCGAATGGTCGCCGAGAAGTCTGTCTGCTCACGAATCGCATTGTACAAAATGCGGACAGTTGATGATAGGCGCGTGTGACTTCAAGGGAACGCGCAAGATCACCAAGTTTGAAGCGACTCCCTACAAGGGCGGTCTGTTCAACCTGTTCACCCGTTACAACTACCGCTGTTATTACACCGAGACCTGTAAGGATTGCCATGGTGTGCGGCAAGGTTGGTTTGATTATCCGATTATCGACGTCGAACGTTGGGCGGACTACCGGGCAGCATTCGAATCCATCGCAAAAATGAACCCCGAGGAGCTGCAGAGCTTCAGCGAGCACGATTACCTGGAGGGATATAAATACTTCTTGATGATACCTTCATGGTTTATCAGCTCCGTCTATGAAGCGACCGGAACCAATGAGATGAATTTCGCTAATCTGCAGTCCGGCTGGCTGACCAAGCTGACGAATACCGATGAAGCCGGAAGCTGCAAGATGTTCGACAAAAACGGCAAGGAGATCGCAAGCTACAAGCCTGACGGGAAGAAAGCTGCCGCTCCTACCGGATCTGACGGAATTGCCGCTGTCGGCGACGACGACGGTGTCTCCGAGGACGAGCTCGAGACATGGCGCTTTACCGAGGACGACGGCGCTGTGGTCGCTCTCAGCACCGACTATCTGATGTCGCTCGATGACGGAGAATACAGCTATACCGCCTGCTTCTCCAACGAGAACGGGGATAAAGCGGCGATCACGATGGTATTCAACATCGTAAGCGACGAGCACGGTAAGAAGGTGACGAATCTCCATCCGCTCGGCACGATGGTCAACGCCGACGGCGGTATCGTCAGCATGAACCTTTCCGATCAATATGTCCCGTATACCGGCGATGTGATCACTCCGCCCGCAGTCACTTTGACGAGCGAGATGGGCGTCGAGTACGCCGAGGGCGAGGACTACACCCTGACCTATTATCAGGTCGTCGACGGTGTGGGAGGCGAGCAGGTCGAGGTCGAGATCGCAAGGGAGGATATCAAGGATATCGGTAGTTATACCATTGTGGCGACTCCCACCCGAAACGGTGTGCTCTCGGGCGAAGCGTGGACGCAGTTCCGCGTAGTAGAAAGCCTTCCTGCCGTCTTAGGCGATGTGGACGGCGACGGAGTGGTTACGGTCCTTGACGCGACGTTCATCCAGCGTCATATAGCGGATATCCCGATCCCGTTTGCATTCAATGAAGCTGTCGCGGACGTTGACGGCGAGGACGGCGCGACGATCATTGACGCGACATATATCCAGCGCTGGCTCGTAGGTATAAATGCGCCTAAGGGGATCGGACAGCCTGTGATAATTGAGCCTGACAGCGGCGAACGTTCCGCGTTGATCGGCTCATGGGCGTATGAGGAGGACGAAAACTTCCTCTATACTTTTCACGAAAACGGCACAGGAACGTATGCCGTATACGGCGAGAGCTTGAACTTCACCTATACCGACAACGGTACTTCCGTCGAAATCGTATTTGACGACGCTCCCGGTGTCTTTGACTATACGATCGACGGCAATACGCTTGTCCTCGTTGACAGTACCGGCACAAATGTAAGATATCTCAGACAATAATCAATCTTTGAGGCTCCTTTCGGGAAAGCGGTCGCGTGCGACACGCTGTCACCGAAGGTGACTGAGGGTTGCCAAAACAATGCCTGAACCATAACAGTCATTGTGATGAGCTATCCTGTGTTGCTCGGGCGCGAAGCTTAGTAAGCCTCCCTCTGACGAGGGAGGCATGGAAACGCGCTGCTCGAATAAACGTTTTTGATAAAATGAAATGACCACCTGTCCGGGTGGTCATTTCAGGCTGTAGAAAAACCTTTCCAGCCCCCTCTGACGGACACGCGTGTCACGGGGGCGCTGCATCTTTTCCAGCCCCCTCTGACGAGGGGGCACGCAAGTAGGATGATAAATAGGGACTAATGAAAGAATGCGAGGGGAGAGATAACGCAACTGTATAATAGCATGCAAACGTATGGCTCAATACCTTGAGTAATGATACTGATTATGCGGCTTGAGTCCATCATCGGTGTGTTTCTGTAACGCTTCGTTATCTCTCCCTCCGAGCTCGCAAGCGAGCCCACCTCCCTCGTCAGAGGGAGGATGATAGACGTACTGTTCCTAACTTATATACTTTTTCGACAAACTGAAATGACCACCTGTCCGGGTGGTCATTTTTATCTCATTCATTATTCTCTATCATCTTCCAATAGCCGGCGACGTCCTCCTCATACTGACCGTAGGCGGTGTACCAGCGCGGCTGCATAAAGCTGACGGGCTTGTGCTCGGGCAGGGCTCTGCCGAGGCGATCAATGCTGTCGCGCAGATAGCGGACGATCTTCTCGCGCTGTTCATCGAGCGATTGCGCCGGATCAAAGGCGATCGGCTTGCCGACGGAGATGACCGCGTTCTTCTTCTCCAGATACACGGGGTAGAATTTGATCGCCTTTTTTGTTTTGCGATAGTACAGGCGCGCGATATCGACAAAGCCCGGCTGCAGCTCGTTGATGAATTCGGAGAAGCGCTTGGGCGACTCGGCGAAGATCACCAGATGATCGCCGTCCGTGAGCGCGCGGATACTCTGCTTGAAGGTCTGGAGGATCCTCTTGTCGTGATAGACGGGGATGGTGTTGGAGTAGTGCAAGAGGGGCGGCAGTCCCTTAGCGATGATATGTGACATAAAGCGCCAGAACCATTTGCACTTGCGCGCGTTGGCGAAGAAAACATCATGGTAGGCGTAGTTGACCGCCTCCTTGCTGTCCATCGCACAGCCGATCGCCCATGACTGATGCTTGGGCTTAAAGTCGAGCGTCATCATGACGGGACCGCGGATCGCGGAATGGTTGCAGACGAATACCGCGGGTTCATCGGGCTCTTCCTCATACACCGTTTTCGCGGGCGGAAGGAACATGACGCGCGCAAAGCCGCGGATGATCTTGTAATAGATGTAGTCGAGTTTCATATCGGGTTCTCTTTCTGACTGCAGGGTGACAATTCACACGAGATAGGGGAGAGTATAATAAAAAGGCGCGCCTTTATACTGATTTATGATAAAACGCTTAAACAAGATATTAGCGGAGAATTTCGTAGAGCGAGGCGGAGGACGCCGATAGGCTGGCGCCTTTCAAGGACAACAACGAAGCTATACGGAATTATACGCAATAGATGTTAAAGGGTTTAATTAGAAATCAGTATTACATCCTGTCGGGACAGGTGATGCTGAACATATCCAGCACATTCTTGATGACGGTCTTGGTCGCGGTGCACAGGCTCAGACGCGCCTGCATCAGCTTTTCATCATCACATTTGACGCGGCAGGCGTTGTAGAACTTGTGGAAGCAGGTCGCGACGTTGGTGACGTACTTGGTGATCTTGGTGGGGTCATAATCGCGCGCGGCTGAAATGATCTCACTGTCGAAGGAGGAGAGCAGGTGGATCAGCTCGACCTCCTCGGGAGCGCCCAGTAAGCACAATTCCTCCTCGGTGCAGGAGCGCGCGGCAATACCCTCGGCTTCCAGATTGCGCAGGATCGAGCAGATACGCGCGTGAGCGTACTGGACGTAGTAGACGGGATTCTGGCTGTCCTGCTGGATCGCGAGGTCAAGGTCAAAGTCCATCTGGGTGGTGGCTTCACGGGTGTTGAAGATGAAGCGCGCGCTGTCTACGGGAACCTCGTCGAGCAGATCGCGCAGCTGGATCGCCTTGCCGGTACGCTTGCTCATGGTGACGATCTGTCCGTCGCGGACGAGCTTGACCAGCTGCATCAAGAGGATATCGAGCTTGTCGCCGTCATAGCCGATGGCGTTCATCGCGCCCTTGAGGCGCATGACGTGACCGTGGTGATCGGCGCCCCAGACGTTGATCAGCTGCTCAAAGCCGCGGTCGAATTTATTCTTGTGATAGGCGATGTCGGCGGCAAAGTAGGTGGGATTGCCGTTGGAGCGGATCAGGACGTCGTCTTTTAATTCTAATTTGTCAATATAATCCTGCGTCTTGCCCTGACTGAGCAGGATCTCGGTGCAGATATCCTTGTTCTTGTACCAGATCGCGCCGTCCTTCTCGTAGGTCAGACCCTTTTCGGTGAGGGTATCGACGACCGCCTTGACGGCGCCGCTGTCATGCAGGGTGCTCTCCATGAACCAGTTGTCAAAGTTGATCTTGTACTTTGCCATGTCATCCTGCATCCGTTTGATGTTGCGCGGCAGAGCAAAGTCGACCAGCGCCTTACGGCGTTCCTCACTGCTGACAGCCGTCAGACTGCCGCCGAACTCCTCCTTGAACTGCTCGGCGCGCTCGATGATATCCGCGCCCTGATAGCCGTCCTCGGGGAAAGCGAAGTTTTCATCAAACAGCTGCATATAACGCGCTTCCAGTGAAGCGGCGAATTTCTCGATCTGGTTGCCTGCGTCGTTGACGTAGAACTCGCGGTATGCCTGATAACCTGCCTTGTCCAGTACGGCGGCAAGGCAATCGCCCAGCGCGCCGCCTCTGGCGTTGCCCAGGTGCATGGGACCGGTCGGATTGGCGGATACGAACTCCACCATGACCTTTTTGTTCTGTCCGTAGTCGCTCTCGCCGTAGCGCTCGCCCTCGTTCTCGATCTCACGCAGTACGGCGGCAAAATAGCGCTTGCTCAAAAAGAAGTTGATGAAGCCGGGTCCCGCGATCTCACATTTTTCGATAAAAGAATTTTCAAGATCGAGATGATCCAGGATGATCTGCGCCGCCTTGACGGGCGCCATGCGGAACACGCGCGCGCCTGCCATCGCGACATTGGTCGCGATATCGCCGTGGGAGCGGTCGGCTGGTTCTTCTATGACGAAGCTCGGGATCTCGCCCTCGGGCAGCGCGCCCTGCTCCATCGCCGCGCTGACAGCGGCTTCGATCTGTTTTCTCAGGTTTTCGGTGACATTGGTGTTTGTTTTAGACATATACACTTTCCTTTGCTGTGATATTACGGCTCCCTTTGGGAAAGGGAGCTGTCACCCTTGCGGTGACTGAGGGATTGTATTATTGTCGCGTAAGCGACCACCTTTTTCTTATAGAGCTTTGATGCGTGCAGATACATGAAAATGGATATCATTGCAAACATCTTGAAATCGGGTTTGAATATCTCTGTTGCTGTATCGCAGAACTTTAATTCCAAGACTGTTCAAAAAACGGGTACGTTCTGCATCATATATTTCTGCTTCTTTCGAATAGTGTTGAGAACCGTCGAGCTCGATCACCAGCTTTGCACGCGGACAGTAAAAATCAACAATATAATGATCCAATACCTTTTGTCTGGTAAAAGCAACCCCAAAGGATTGTCTGTACGGTTTTAAATAGTCATACCACAGGTGCTTTTCTTCCTTGGTCATGTTCTTTCTTAATTCTTTTGCCAAGTGAACATTCTCTTTGTTGTGTATTCTATCCATGTAAAGCACCTGATTCGGTTGGTCGCGGAGCGATCCGCTCCATTCATACAATCCCTCAGCTTCGCTATGCTCAGCAGCTCCCTTTCCCAAAGGGAGCCTATTTATTTTTCCTTCACAGAAATATAGAACTCATTATAGCTCACGACGGTGCGGTTGAAGTCGAGCTGATATGCCGCGGTGATCTCGCCGCCGTGCTCGTTCAGATCAACCTTGACGTCATCGGTGAAGATGCCGATGAACATCTGACCCATCGGGGTGTGGTACAGACATTCGTGCCGCTTGCCCTTCTCGAGGATCAGATGACTGCTCATCTCGCCCTGACGGTCGATCGACAGAACACCGCTCTCCAGCGTAACGGTGGTTTCGGTTTTCTGCTCAGGACGCTCCTCGGGATATTCGGGATAGGTGATCGTGATCCTGCCGTCCCCGATGGTCATATCGCCGGCGGTGAACACCTCGATTTTGTCCGATTCACCGTCAACGGTCTGCTTGCCGATGACGGTGATGATATATCTTTCTTCCATCAGTATTCCTCAATGTTGATGTGCTCTACATGGTTGTGGGGGCTGTTTTTCAGGAACAGCTCAGCGTATTTCTCAAAGTCCGCAGGCGTATCGCTGACATAGTAGTTTGATTCGCCCTTGTGGTCATCATCGCGCAAAAGATCGGCTTCCCGCAGGATCTTCTGCGTATAGATCGCGGTCTCCTTACCCGAGTCGATCAGGGTCACGCCGTCGCCCATCTCCTGACGGATGGCGTCCGCAAGCAGCGGAAAGTGCGTACAGCCCAAGATCATGGTATCGACGCCGCTCTCCTTGAAGGGCGCCATGTAGCGGCGCACCATGAGCTGTACCAGCTCGTCGTCGGGATCGACCAGACCGTTCTCCACAAAGGAGACGAAGAGCTGACAGTGCTGCTCATATACCTCAAAATCGGGGTGCTTCTCGGTGATCCTGCGCTTGTAGCTGTGGGAGTTGATGGTGGCGGCAGTGCCGATCACGCCGATCCTGCCGTTCCTCGTGACCTGTGCCGCGGTAAAGCAGGTGGGGTTGACGACGCCGGTGTAGGGCAGACCCAGCTCCTCGCTGAGATCGGGCGCGACCGAGCTGACGGTGCCGCACGCGGCGACCAATATCTTGACGCCCATCTTTTTGAGGAATCGGGCGTCCTGCAGCGCGTATTTGCTGATAGCTTCACGGCTCTTGCTGCCGTAGGGCACACGACCCGTGTCGCCGAAGTAGACGATATCTTCCTGCGGCATGATCTTCTGGATCTCGCGCACAGCGGTCAGACCGCCGAGTCCGGAGTCAAAAATGCCGATGGGGGATTGCTTCATAAGATTACCTCATTTCAGCCTCCCTTTCCTAAGGGAGGTGGCACGAAGTGCCGGAGGGTTGCTGTGTAAGGATCCTCCTTATGGCGGTGATCCTGAGTTCGGTAACGTATCAACCCTCAGTCACCGTGACACAAGTGTCCGGTGACAGCTCCCTTAGGAAAGGGAGCCTTTGTGCACTTCCTGATTGCACATATCTATACATTATATATAATAGCACAAACCGTCATCCCATGCAATAACAAAATTTCGCTTGCATTATTCGTCCGTTTCATGTATAATACCTATATCTATGGAAATCGGTTGAGATTGCCGCGGGCTGACACGCGTGTCGAGCCCTCGCAATGACGATCTGTATGGTAAGATCGTCGCAGACTGCGCTATAGCAATAACTAATAGAAGGAATGATTACTATGCTGGATCAGGCATTCGGACATATTTCGGATAAGGTAGAAACGGCGCTGCAGCCCCAGGGGTTTGTACGCCAGAAGATCACCTCGGGCAACGATAACGAGCTGGTATCGCTGTATACCTCCGAGACCATGGCGTACTCCGTCATCTATTATAAGGATAAGCAGCACACCCTGCTGCGTGAATGTGCCATGACCGACGAGGGCCCCGACAACAACTGGAAGACCCTCGCGACATGGATGTTCGACCCCGAGCGCGACACCATGAAGGAAGCCAGCTCCATCGCGAACGACTTCTGTGACGCGATCTCCGCGCCGAGCGCGATCAAGAAAGTGAAGCAGACGAAGAAAACCAAGAAGAGCGACGACGGCAACGCCGATCCGGTGTTCCTCTCTAAGCGTTTTCTCACGCTGTTCCCCGATATGAAGGACGAGATCCGCGACGAGCAGGATTGCTACTATCCGTTCCGCGGCGTGACCTTTGCCAAGGCGAGCATCGTGCCGCGCGTCAATAAGCTGGTCAAGGAGGGCAAGGCAGGCGAGCTGAAGAAGCTCGGCAACATCCTGACCGCGCAGTATACCAACGGCGACGCCGACACCCGCTCGATCATCACCATCGTGATCCTCAACGGGATCCCCGAGGAGGATGAGGCGAAGATCGAGGAATACCTCGGCGACGACCTCAAAAAGGCGTTCCGATACGCGAAGAAATACCGCAACAAGACCGTTAAGCCCGAAAAGGAAAAGAAGAAGAAAAAGACGATGGCACAGCGGCTGGAGGGTATGCAGCGCTAAATCCGCCGATTACCGAATAACGGAGGTACTGTTATGGGACGCGTATTCTTTATCATAGGCTTCGCCCTGTTTGTATTAGGCATTGTTCTTGTGATCGTCGCGCCGATCGGTAAGAGAAAGAACAAGCGATGCTCCGCTCAGACACAGGGGGTATTGCGGAAGATCTCGGGTCAATACGGCTCCAACGGCGCCCGTCCGACCATGAAGTACTATTCCTATACCGTGGACGGGGTAGAGTATCAGCTCAAGTCAACGGCGATCAATCCGCACGCGAGCAATGTCGGCGATCAGTGCCCCATCTGGTATGATCCGAAAAAGCCGAGCGTCGCGCTTGAGCACCGTTATGGTTCCAACAAGCTCTTCCATATCCTGCTCCTCGTCGGGATATTGATGCTCCTGTCACCGATCCTGTTGGCTGTCCTGTACGCCGCATTTAACAGATAACGGTGAACGGTTAACGGTGAACCGTTAACCGAAATAATAGGATATTTTTTCTAATCAAAAAATAGGATATTTTTTCTAAACAAGCCCTTGACGAGTTGACAGTGTTGTGGTATACTGTTATTTACCTCGAATAGGGGCTTGTTTTTTTGCGCCCCTTTGAAATCCGCGTGATTTCAGCATTTTGAGGGAGGCTTATACCGATTTTGTTGTGAGGATCGGTAAATCTATTTCCGAGATATACGGGAGGTGCCGAAATGAGAGTAAAAATCACAATGGCTTGCACTGAATGTAAACAGCGCAACTACAACACCATGAAGAACAAGAAGAACAGTCCCGACAGATTAGAGATGAACAAGTATTGCAGATTCTGCAAGAAACACACTCTTCACAGGGAAACAAAGTAATCGGAGGTTATTATGGCTGAAGCTAAGAAAAAGACGAATGTATTCTCCAGAATCGGCTCTTTCTTCCGTTCCTGTGTCGGTGAGATGAAGAAGATCACTTGGCCTACACCCAAGACGACGACAAAGAACTTTTTGATCGTTGTCACCGTGATCCTGATCGCAGGTCTGTTCATCTTTGCGCTGGACAGAGGCCTGTATGCTCTTCTGAACCTTGTCATGGCTACAGGTACTAACTAAATTGTTAGGAGAACGCGATGTCTGAAGAAGCAAAATGGTATGTCATCCATACCTACTCAGGCTATGAGAACAAAGTCGCCTCGACCTTGCAGACGACCGTTGAGAACCGCGGACTGCAGGATATGATCCCCGACGTCAAGGTTCCCACCGAGATCGTCACCGAGATCAAGGATGACGGCTCCTCAAAAGAGGTGGAGCGCAAGCTCTTTCCGGGCTATGTCTTTGTCAAGATGGTCTATACCGATGAGACATGGTATGTCGTGCGCAATATCCGCGGCTGTACCGGATTTGTCGGTCCGTCGTCAAAGCCTGTTCCCCTGACAGAGTCTGAGGTTTATAAGATGGGCGTGGAGAGCCGCGTCGTCGAGGTCTCCTACGATGTAGGCGATCAGGTTCGTATCATCGACGGTCCGCTGGAGGACTTCGTCGGTATCGTAGACGAGCTTGACACCGATAAGAACTACGTCAAGGTCACGATCTCGATGTTCGGCAGAGAGACGCCGGTAGAACTCGAGCTCAATCAAGCTGAGAAGTTAGAAGATTGATTTTGGCTCCCTTTGTTGAGGAGCATGGCTTAGAGCCTTCCCCTTGAGGGGAAGGTGGGCAATTCGCCGGACACGCGTGTCAAAGGCGAATTGGTCGGATGAGGTGGAAACGCTTCCGCCTTATGCCGTATTGTGATGGAGTGGAAAGACTTCCACCTCATCCGTCGCCGCCAATGAATTGTCGGTGACACCTTCCCCTCAAGGGGAAGGCTATGCAGTTTCCCTTTACCAAAGGGAGGCTATCGAATACTGGCTATAAAGCCGCGCGCTTTATATATGAGGGACTGTGTCCCTTGTGGGAGGAGCCAAATATCCATGACTCCGCCATTGACCACGAATTTAGGAGGAAATCATAATGGCACAGAAAGTAACAGGATTGATCAAGTTACAGATTCCTGCCGGAAAAGCGACTCCGGCTCCGCCTGTCGGCCCTGCGCTGGGTCAGCACGGCGTTAACATCGTTTCCTTTACCAAGGAATTCAATGAGCGCACCAAGAACGACATCGGAATGATCATTCCCGTTGTCATCACCGTATACGCAGACCGTTCTTTCACATTTATCACGAAGACTCCGCCTGCACCTGTTCTGATCAAGAAGGCTTGCAACATCGACAAGGCTTCCGGCGAACCCAACAAGAAGAAGGTCGCTAAGATCACCAAGGAACAGTGCGCAAAGATCGCTGAGACGAAGATGAAGGACCTGAACGCCGCGAACATCGACACCGCTACCTCTATGATCATGGGTACCGCTCGTTCGATGGGTATCGAGGTCGTCGACTGATAATCAATAGTCATTGCGAGAGAAAAGGGCGCACGCGCCCAATCTCAACTGATTTTCGATCATTTTCACGGAGTTTTGGTACTCTATTACTGTACACTGATCACGGAACACTGATCACTAAATTACATCCGGGTGGGAGGACAGTTCCGCTTGACCACCTAAATATGGAGGATTCAATATGAAACACGGTAAGAAATATGTCGACGCTGCCAAGCTGATCGACAGAGCAAAATTATATGACACCACTGAGGCTGTTGATACCGTCATCAAGACAGCTACCGCTAAGTTTGACGAGACCATCGAGCTTCATGTTAAGCTGGGCGTTGACTCCCGTCACGCTGACCAGCAGGTTCGCGGCGCCGTTGTACTGCCCAACGGTACCGGTAAGAAGATCCGCGTACTCGCGATCTGCAAGGGCGAGAACGAGAAGCTCGCTCAGGAGGCAGGCGCTGATTACGTAGGCGCTGAGGACATGACACAGAAGATCCAGCAGGAAAACTGGATGGACTTCGACGTGCTCATCACCACTCCCGACTGCATGGGTCTGGTCGGTCGTCTGGGCCGTATCCTCGGTCCGCGCGGCTTGATGCCGAACCCCAAGGCAGGCACCGTTACGCCCGACATCGCTCGCGCGATCAAGGAAGCGAAAGCCGGTAAGATCGAGTATCGTCTCGACAAGACCAACATCATCCACTGCCCGATCGGCAAGGCGTCCTTCGGCACCGAGAAGCTCCAGGAGAACCTTGAGACTCTCATGGGCGCTATCGTCAAGGCGAAGCCTGCCGCCGCGAAGGGTCAGTATATCAAGAGCTGCGCGGTTACCTCTACCATGGGTCCGTCCGTACGCATCAACCCGACTAAGTTCGGCGCGTAAGATGATGGTTTGATTTGTGCATTGAAAGGCTTCCCCTCGGGGGGAAGCTGTCAGGCAAAGCCTGACTGATGAGGGGATTACCTTTCATTGCGATCAATGCAGCAAAGAGTGTGGAACTTTTCTCGTTTCGGAATCAGTCACTTTGAATCCGAAATATAACAGGAAATGTTTGCCCCTCATCCGACTTGGCATATGCCAAGCCACCTTTTCCTTGCAGGAACGGCAACCCTTTTGGGCTTTGCCCATTTCCCCTAACAGGGGAATCTCCCCAAGGGGAAGGCATATATAAGGTATCAACTCTTTTGAGTCGATATAAATATCGCTGTTCTAAAGACAACAGGTTCCTTAAGGTATAATGACCATCGGTCGCCTGTCGAGGAAAACGGAAGCGCCGAGGCTCGGAGCCTTCAAATAAAGAACGCGAACACGGTCACTCGAAGTTGACGCAGTCAACGAAGAGGGATGGTTGAGCGGAGTTATTTGAAGAGAAGCGAAGAGCAACGAGGCGTGACATCATAAGCGTATGATATTTCCGCCTCTCCTCGCAAGGGAGAGGCTGTTTTTATGAACTGCGTGAAGCGCGCTTCATTTTTTTGAAGAGCGCAAAACACCGATCACCGCTCAAAGCAATGAACGGTTGCGGTGCATCAAAAACACGGAGGTGAAACAATTTGCCAAGCGCTAAGGTTTTAGAACAGAAGCAGGCTATCGTAGCTGAGCTGACGGAGCGTCTGAAGAATTCTGTTACCGGCGTCCTCGTTAACTACAAGGGTATCAACGTTGCTGACGATACCGCACTCCGTAAGGAGCTGCGTGAGGCAGGCGTGCAGTACAGTGTTGTCAAGAACACACTGCTGTCCCGTGCATGTGAAGGCGCAGAGCTGACCGGTTTACAGTCTGATCTGACAGGCACTACCGCGCTGGCTACCAGCGACGAGGATTACGCCGCTGCTGCCCGTATTCTGGCGAACTATGCTAAGAAGAGCAAGACCTTTGAGATCAAGGGCGGTTACCTGGATGGCGAGGTCGTTGATTTAGCGACCATCGACAGCCTTGCTAAGCTCCCGACCAGAGACGTCCTGCTCGCAAACGTTCTGGGTGCATTCCAGGCTCCCATCGCGTCCTTTGCTCGCGCGATCCAGGCGATCGTCGACGAGGGCGGCGTAGAAGAATGCCTTGCTAAGAAATCCGCGGATGCGGCTCCTGCTGACGACGCGTCGTCTGAGGAGGCTCCTGCTGAGGCACCTGCTGAAGAGGCTCCTGCTGCTGAATAATTTATTTGCAGCACTTAATCGCGGCGTGGTAAGCGTCTATGGATTAAGACGCAAGCGTCCGCGTCCGTCCTGCTGAATAATGAGCAGGATAGCTTCCCTTTCCTAAGGTGAGATTCTGTCCAAATCTTTGATTTGGGAAACAGATTCCATACACCGGAGAGGTGGCACGGACTTTGTCCGTGACGGAGGGTTGCTGTGAGTCACAGCTCTCTCTCATCAATGATAACTATTACTAATTCAAATTGGAGGAATTTAAAATGGCATCTGAGAAGATTACTGCTATTATTGAAGAATTAAAAGGCCTCACAGTGCTCGAGCTCGCAGATCTCGTACACGCTGTAGAGGATGAGTTCGGCGTATCCGCTGCCGCTGCTGTTGCAGTTGCTGCTCCCGGCGCAGGCGACGGCGCTGCTGCCGCAGAAGAGAAGACTGAGTTCGATGTTATCCTCAAGTCCCCGGGTTCCGGTAAGATCGCTGTTATCAAGGCTGTCCGTGAGGCGACCGGTCTCGGTCTGAAAGAAGCGAAGGCTGTTGTTGACGGCGCTCCCAAGGCTGTCAAGGAAGGCGTTTCCAAGGATGAGGCTGAGGCTCTCAAGGAGAAGCTCGAAGCTGCCGGCGCTGAGGTTGAACTCAAGTAATTCAACTTTCATCAACATCGCAGGTATCCGAAAGGGTACCTGCTTTTTTATTTGACAGTAAAACGATGATCAGAATGTTTAATAGGGGAAACAGTTCATGTTTTGGATTGTAAAGCCTTCCCCTCGGGGGCGCGTGCGCCTTTATCTATGCATCTGAAACGTACGCGGAAATAAAAAAGCCTTCCCCTCGGGGGGCACGTGTGCCTTTATCTGACTATCGGATAGGATCTGCATATAAAAGCCTTCCCCTCGGGGGGAAGGTGTCGACCAACGGGAGACGGATGAGGGGACAACCTTTCCTATTGATGCCGGATTCGGTGAGGCTGTATGTTTACCGAGGATCGAGAAAATGCCTCACACTCTTTGTTAAGATGATGGTTCGGACAAGTTAGCCCCTCATCCGACTCGGCTTGCGCCGAGCCACCTTCCCCCCGAGGGGAAGGCT
>CAMJJL010000021.1 GCA_946406145.1 uncultured Clostridia bacterium
GGAGGATGATAGACGTACTGTTCCTAACTTATATACTTTTTCGACAAACTGAACGCAGGACGTTCTCACGAACGCCCTGCGTTTTTCTGCTTGTAATGGATTGTCATACGAAACCTAAATAAAACCCCTTATCATCGATTGCGCTAAATTCCTCACAGCATTGTCAGACTCCTTGACAGGCGGCCTGCCTGCGTCGTCCTTCGCGCTCTGCGAAATTCATCACTCATACCTGATGAAATCTTTTTATCAAGGATGAGTATCAACAGGAGGAGCACTTCCCTCCCCGACTTTAAAAATATTTTATCATGGTGAAAATGTTAGAACCGTCCTTGTATTCATAGTAGGTCTCATCCATCACCTTTTTCACAAGGAAAATACCGAGTCCGCCGATCTGGCGCTCCGATGCACTGAGCGTCGTGTCGGGATCGGGCTTTGCGAGCGGATCATAGGGAACGCCCTGATCGATAAAGGTCAGAGAAACGGAATCTTTATTCTTTGAAAGAATAATCTCAGCCTTACCCTTACCATCGCCATACGCGTAAGTCGCGATATTGACGAAGATCTCTTCGATCGCCAGATCCAGCTGCATCATATCCTTCATAGAGAAACCCGTATCGTCGAGATGTTGATGGATAAACTCATTCACTCGTTCAAGCTCATCTCTTTGAGCATCTACAATTAAACGAAAAGACATTTGCTCTCCTTTCATTTCCAGGCAAACAGCGGTCATATCATCGAACTGCGGCGCTTCTCCGACAAAGTCGTTAACGCTTTGGATGACGCCCTCGATGATCCCCTGCGGATTCTTTTCTTTATGCTGATTCAGCGCTTTAAGCATTCCGTCGATCATCATCATCCGGTTGTCCTGATCTGTCGCCTCGGGAATACCGTCGGTATACAGGAACAGCTTATCGCCGGATGACAATGAAAATTCGACATCACGGTATTTGACCGTATCTATCGCGCCGATGACAAAGCCGTGTCGGGATTTGAGCAATTCAAAATCACCGTTTTTGCGCATGACGGCAGGATCCTCGTGTCCGGCGTTGGCACAAATCATCTTGCCGGTCGACAGCTGCAGGAAGCCCAGCCAAACCGTGACGAACATATCCTCGGGATTATGCTTGCAAACGCGCTCATTCACGGCACGGAGCACCTCGGCAGGCGAGACGTCAAAATGCGATAACTCGTTGACAAGGATCTTGGTGACCATCATAAACAGCGCCGCAGGGATTCCCTTGCCGGATACGTCGGCGATGACGAGCGCCAGATGATCGTCATCGATGAGGAAGAAATCATAGAAGTCGCCGCCGACCTCCTTAGCAGGCGTCATCGAGGCATAGATGTCAAAATCGGTGCGATCGGGGAACGCCGGGAAGTTATTCGGCAGGGAATTCGCCTGGATCGCCGTCGCAAGAGATAACTCCGTACCGATACGCTCTTTCTCCGCGGTCGCGACCGTCAGATGGTCGATGTATTGGAGCATTTCTTCCTCCATCTTATCGATCGAGGTCGCCAGCACCGAGATATCCTCAATATAACTGATTTCCGCTCCCAGCTTTTCACCAGGCTTGTTCTCCGACGCAAAACGCTTTGCCTCGCGGATGATCTTGTGGATCGGGCGGATGATCTGCTTGCGCAGGTAAACAGCGGAAACGATGACAGAAAGGAGCATCAGCAATGCCGTAGAACAGGCGATGATGATCAGATAGGGTCTGCGTGCCTCCACCATGCGATCCATCATACGCTGGACGCACAAGACAGAAACGGTCTCACCCTTGGAATTCTTCAGCGGAACCAGCGTCGTGATATGCGGCGGCGCGCCTCTGAGGTTATCCGTGCGGTAAATGGTGCCGTAGTCGAGGCTGCCGTCATACAGCTGACGGTAGGTTTCCCGATACTCGTCGTTGGTCGTATCATGCACCGAGCCCAGTTCCCACTCGGTATAGGGCGCATCCCGTCCGACGCAGTTAAAGACCGATACAAAGTGATTGTAGTCGGTCGTATCCACCTTGATCACATAGATCAGGGATACATCCATTTTTAAGCAATAGGTGTCCAGCTTCAGCTTTGCCTGCTGATAGTTTTCATTATGAACGCCTTCACGCAGGTATTGGTCAATCTCGTCGCCATTGACGATCGTCGCCGCGGTATCAGCCATATGGTAAGTGGTGTGATCGTACTCGAGCTCAAACGATTTGGTGAAGCTGCCGTAGCCGATCACTGATACCAGAATGCTGAAAACCAGCAGCAGGAACACGGTAAAGGTGATGATATTCGCTTCCAGATTAGAAAACAGTTTTTTGAAGATTTTCATAATCGTTTTCCTCTAGAATGTCAGCGTATCCAGATGATCGATCGAGCGCACGATGCGGTCACGGCACTCTTCCAACAGCCTTTTACCCTCGGGCGTATCTTGTTCGCCGAGTCGAAGGATCCTGCGCAGTACACGCAGCAGTCCGATGACAGAAGCCTTCTCCTTGACCTCATTGATTCTTGCTTCATCATCGGTATCGAGGTAAAGCTCCAGAATACGGTGCAAAAGCGGCTTGACGACGCTTTCATCTACTGACAGGAAGTTCATAAAGACATTCGGATCACAGATACCAAAGCCCTCGTACGCGTTGTATATACACGCCAGCTCATAGATCGGATGACCCGCGCTGAGCGTATCCATGTCGATCAGCAGCGCCTCATCCTCGTACTGCATGATATTCTTGATATGCAGATCACCGTGCAGCATGGTGCCCGTCTCGGGGATCGTCTTGATCAGTGCGCTGAGCTTAGCAAAGTGCTCCGGATCAAAGCTGCTCTTTGCCTCATCGAGCCACTGACGACCGACGTCGCTGTGAAGCGGTATTCCCACGGGCGCCTCTGTTCCGTGCAATGTTTTTGCCAGCTCGACCGTCTGCTGCGCAACAAACTCGATCTGTGTCGGATCCTGCTGCAGCAGCTCGGCAAAGGTCCTTGCGTTGATCAGCTCAAAGATTGAGCCGTAGCGATCCCCTACCTTCACAATGCCGAAGGGGATCGCGGTGGGGATACCCAGGATGAATGCGGTACGGGACATTTCATGCTCCGCCTTGATGTGGTCGAGGGTATCCGCTTCACTGTACACCTTGACGATAGTGTCGTTATCGATACGGTAGATCACGCCGTTAGCGCCCTTGCCGATGATCTTTTTGCCGGTAACATCAATACATTTGAGCGCCTTATCAACCTGCATCATCTCCGTAAAGCCGGTCATTTCAAGGATCTCATAGACCTCGGAGTTGACGTCGATCAATTTGAGATTATGATTATTCTTGAGCAGCTTTAAAATGATACGCAAACCGGCGCTGCTGATATAACTCAGATTCTCGGCGTCAAGAATCAGCTCATCATAATCCGATTTCTTGATGATATTATTGATCTCTATCTCGACCGTCGGCGCACGATGTGAATCAATGCGCCCATCGAGCCAGATTGTCAGGGTACCATTATACAGCTGTGACTTCATGCTGACCTCCAAAAATGAGATTAATTAATACAACATATTCACGGTAGGCGGGGGTATCACTCAGCTCCTTGAGCGCATCTGCAACGGAGCGATAATACCGTTCCTGCACACGCTTATCCTTTTGATGAAAGAGATTCCACATCTCGTCGCCCTTCTCCTCATAAATACGGAACATAGAACGCGCGTTTGACAGCTTATCGGAGATCCACATGATCTTAACGGAATCATCACCGTTGGCATACAGACGCCGGAGCGATTCCTCTTTCCTCATCGCCCAGCTTTCCTCACGTGTCATCTCCGGGTATTCGTTTTCAGTCTCACCTTTCACGAGCTGCGCTACCCGTTCGCCGAACTCCTGCCGGATCTCATCCAGCGTCACATCGGTATCCTCAACCGTGTCATGGAGCATCACCGCCGCGAGCACCTCGCGATCATCCGTCAGCGTCGAGGCGATCGTTACCGCCTCCATCGGATGCAGGATGTACGGTGTGCCGCTCTTTTTTCGAACCTGTCCCTCATGAGCGCGCAGCGCAAACGCAACTGATTTTTCTAATAAATCCATTCTATCACCTAATGAATATCTATTTATGGATATACTACCACGAAAACCATATTATTGCAAGTGAAATAGGGATAAAATCAGGGAGCAGACCGAAGTCTGCTCCCTTTATCGGAATCATTCTGTTTCGATTATGATCGAACGGGTTAAGATCAATCCCGGGAAGTAACCTGATATTGGCTCTGACTGTCCCGGGTACCGTCCTTCCGGTAACCTTTATGGCTGAACTCGGTGATATCCTCGGTTTGAGCGAATTTGCTCAGGATAATACCGGCGCCGCCTTAGAGATCATAGAAGTCGACCATGTAGTGACCTTCGCTGTCCTTATCGGTCATGTAAACGCCGATAGAGCCGTTGAACGGGATATCGACCGTCTGCTGGTTGCCGTCGTTGATGATGTAGTTGGTCATACCTGCAGGCATCTCAAAGGTGTAGCGCTGCTCACCGTATTCGTTGGTATCGAGATAGGTCATCTCAACGCCGGGCCATGCTACGGGACCATCGCCGTCGCCCCAGTAATAGATATGGATGTTACTGAAGCCCTTGTTGTTGGAGAAGATGATGGTTCTGCCGGAATCATCGTCATCATGGTCATCATCGTCTTCGATCGGAACAGCGCTCAGCGCAACATATGCGGCATAGCAGTCATCATAGCCTGCGTCGATATCAGTGGGATCGGAAGAGGGATCCATCGCGACAGCGGCGTAGTCAGCCAGCGCCTTCTGCGCCTGGAGGTAAGCGGGATTAGCGCTGTAGGTCGGGGAAGAATACTTCTTGACCAGTGCGCTCAGCGCGTTATAGGTGTTGAGGAACTCGTCATAGGTATGCTCGCCTACAGGAGCCTCACCGACGATCTGACCGGTACGGTTGCCCTTGACCTTCATCTCAGCAAGATAGCGCTGGATGTAAGTAAGGTCGGTAGCGGTAGCATTGCCGTCGTTGTTCACATCAGCAACGGTCTTCTGATCATTAGTCAGGGAGGTGATATTCGACAGCGCTCTCTGCAGAACGGTAGCGTCCATGATGGTAACATAGCCGTCGCCGTCCAGATCACCGTATTTCTGCTTATCGGGTGTAGGCTCAGCCTGATCGGTGTAGAGATATACAACGTTCAGGACGCCGGGCTGATAGAAGCCGGACGCCAGCGCCGGAGCGATATAATTGCGGTTGAGAGAGGTATCGGGAGTAGTGGTGTAGGTCTGGTTGGAACGAACGTTGGTAAAGGACTTGGTGACGTCGGGAGAGAGCTTCTCGCCTGTCTCAAGGTCGATATGAGAGGTAACGATGGAGCAGTTGAAGCTGGTGACGTTATCCTTGATCCAAGCCTCACCGGCAACTTCGTAACCGGGCTCGCCCTGATCCGGAACCTGCGCGTTCGCGTTGGTGTTGTGGAACATGACATAGCAAGCAGAGGACGGAACGTTAACAACCAGCCACTTGGAATCGGACTGATCGGGATCATCGTTCATCTTGGAGGCGTCTCTCTTACCCTGATTAGCCCATGCGCCCAGAGGCTCATTGCCCTGATCGTCATATGCATAGCAGTTGACCCAGGACCAACCCTTTGCATTGTAATAATGCACCTTGGTGGAGGTGTTGGAGAGCTTGTTGTAATAGAAGTTGAAGGTGGCGGGAGAAGCGGAATCGAATACGCCTACAGTGTTGCCGGGAACCTTCGCGGTATCGAGCTGATAGCCCTGTACACGAGTCGCGGGGATGGAGAACTTGTCGCCGTCCTTCAGGCGATACTTCATCGGAGCCTTTGCCTGTCCGTTAGTCGCGTTATCAATGAAGTTAACACTCAGATAACCGGAACCGATCTCTCTGGTGTAGCCATATTTTACGGTGATATTCTGTCCTGCAACCGCCTTACCGGAGGTAGCGTTACCGGAAGCGTTAGACACGGTGTTGCTCAAGGAGTGATCGAACAGGATGGAAAGATCCTGAGAAGCACGCCATGTCTGACCCTCTTTGTACTCGAACTGCTCGGTCTTAACCTTTTTATAAGAGCCGGAAGCGGAATCGCGAGTGTAATGCTCAACAGTCAGCTTGGAGGTACCGAGAGCAGGCTGGGTGTAGTTGCCGAAGGAAGCAGAGTCAACGAGGACGACGCTGCTCCAGGCAGGAACGCTGTAGGAACCGGAAGCAGTGCCCAGAGAAGTGGTGCCTGCCTTGGTGCCGTTCGCAACGACGGTCCAGGAACCGCTGCAGGAGATGGACTTCGCGGAAGCGGAGTTGTTCAGCGCAACGATAACCTTGTTCCACTCGCCGGACTTGTTGTTGGTGATCTGCCAAGCAGTGCAGCCGGAGACAGTGGAAACGGCGTTCGCGGTGGTGTCGCCGAAGGCGGAAACTGCCTTACGGATCGCGACCAGACCTGCATAGTAATCCGCAACATCCTTATATTTGGAAGCACGGTTCCAGTTGATCGCATTCATGTTGTCAGGTGAACGATAGGAGTTCTGATCGCCGTACTTGGTGCGGCAGAACTCGGTACCTGCTACGGTGAACGGAATACCCTGAGCGGTCAGAGCGGAGGTCAGACCGAGCTTGACCTGACCGAGCACCTTGGCATCGGTGGTCTCAACGATATTCTTGTTGGTGTTATACAGGGTGGGATCGTCCTTACCGGTCTTGAAGCCGGAGGTCTTGTTCGCGGCTAAGATCTTGTCGAAGAGCGTGAAGTTATCGTGGTTATCGGTGTACTGGATCATCTGCTCGGGCTTAGCGCCGGAGAAATCGGATGCCGTACCGCCGGCAGCCTTCAGAACCTCGGTAGCAGCGCCGCCGTTGAGGAAGCCGGTACCGGTAGCGGTCTCATGGCTGCCCTTGAGAGCGTCGGAGTAGCCTTCATTGAAGCCGCCGACTCTGGTCAAAGAAGCGATGTTGCCCTTATTGACAGCGTTGCTGATACCGATGTCGGAACCGCCTGCCCAAGGCTCACCGTACATCAGAATACGGGAATCGACCTGATCCAGAGCGGATCTCCAAGCCTTGACGGAGGTGGTGTCAAAGCAACCCATCAGGTCGAAACGGAAACCGTCGATATGATACTCGTTGACCCAGTAGAGCAGAGAATCCTGGATGTACTTACGGGTCATTGCCTTCTCGGTGGAGAGAACGTTGCCCAGACCCGAACCGTTGTGGTAGGTGTTGCCTGCCATGTTGGACATACGATAGTAGTATTTCGGAACCGTCTTGGAGAACGGAGAACCCTCACGAACGAAGGTGTGGTTGTAAACAACGTCCATCACAACGGAGATACCGCGGTCATGCAGCGCCTGAACCAGCATCTTGAATTCCTGGATACGAGTGTTGCCGTTGTAGGGATCGGATGAATAGGAACCTTCGGGAACGTTATAGTTCTTAGGATCATAACCCCAGTTGCGCTTGATCTGATTATCGGTCTCATCGATGGAAGCAAAGTCCTCGATCGGCATCAGCTGTACGCAGTTGACGTTGTGCTCCACA
This sequence comes from uncultured Clostridia bacterium, assembly GCA_946406145.1. Classification (GTDB taxonomy): domain Bacteria; phylum Bacillota; class Clostridia; order Oscillospirales; family Acutalibacteraceae; genus Ruminococcoides. The sequence continues at coordinate 7,530 of CAMJJL010000021.1, forward strand.
AGATAGTCAACGCAGGAAGCGATCTTGCCCTCGCCGCCCACAGTGGTGTTGCCTTCGGTGAACGCGAGGTACTTACCGCGGTTCGCCTCACTTACGCCGGAGGAAACGTCGATCGAAAAATCACGAACGTGAATTTCCCATACGACCGCTTCACCGGGGTTGTTGAACAGAACATGGCTGTCCTGATCCCAGCCGACAGGGTCGGTGGAGTCGAGGTCAACGACCATGGAACGGTCACCGTTCGCGCCGACGCCCTTTGCATACGGGTCAACCGTCTCGTTGACGACGCCGTCACGGGTGACGAGATAGGTGTAATAGGTGTTCTTGAGGTCGCCGGACTTGGTCAGGGACCAGATACCGGTGGTGCTGTTGTAGGTCATAGCGGAGGTGCCGAGGACGGCAGCGCCTGACTCAGCGTCGGTACCGGTGGTAAACATTTTTACCATCACAGAGGTAGCTTCGGGAGCCCACACCTTAAAGGTAGTGGCGGTCGGCGTATAGGTAGCGCCGAGACCGGTTTCCTTTGCTGCCTGAGCTGCATAGGTGTTCTCGAGATAACTCTGATTGGCATAACCGGTGCCGGACAGATCCGCCTCAGCGGCAGAAGCCGCTACGGTGAATACTGACATCAGCATCAGTACAGCCAGAGCTACGGAGATAATCCTACGAATTTTCATGTAATCCTCTCCTTCATAAAGAATACGTACTGTGAATCGGCATGTCACAAGACATACTAATCCAGTTACATCCATTATAGCATAACAACAAAAATAAATAAATGAAAATCAGAATATTTAGTGACGATGTTTTGCACAATCTTTTTGACTGTTTTTTGTTGATAATGACAAAGCAAGATTCTATTTGCACAAAAAATACTGTGTCGCTGTTTTCGACAGAAAACGGTTTCCTCGTCTATTATTCCGAAACAGAAAAAAGGCGTTTCAAATCGAAACGCCTCCTTCTTAATATATCATATACTATTGTATTTTGATATCCGTGAACCCGACGCCGAAGCCGGTGCCGAGGGTGATGCACACCGAACGGTCAATGTCCGCAAAGTACAGTGCCGAAGCGGTGCTGTCGTGCACCAGTCTGACCTTGATATCACGGTGCAGCTCGCCGGAAAGATCGTCCTCCAGCACAGCGGCATAATCCGTGTTGATCGTACAGAGCTTGGCATAGCCGCCCCGTTTGCTGTTCAACAAGCCGTTGTGAGTGTAGTTCGCAATGCTGATCAGGATGGTGTCATCCGTCGCCGCGGGATCGGATGCGGCTCGAAAGGACGCGGCGATCGTATTGACGATATAGCGGTGCAGCTCGATCGCCTCACGCCGTTTCTCCTCCTCACTGTCAAAATGACTTTTCATAAACAGCGAGGGCAGGCTCTCTTGCGCGGTGAACTCCGCGATCTCGCCGCCGCGTTTTTTGATGATCGCGCGCTTGATCCCCGTGTGTCCCATATCCAGCACCAGTGACGTCATATCATCCTTCATCAGCTTTTGCGCCAGCCCCATCATACCGACATAGGTACCGTTATCGAAGAGCATGATATGATACGGCTTTTCTCCTGCTATATCGAATATCGTCAGGATTTCTTCTTTAAAGCGTCTGCCCAGCATGGAGCTCGCAAGCCCCCCTGTGAGGATGACGGTCTTGAGCGAACGCCAATACTCCCAGCAGGCGTCGTCCCAGTCGTCACGCGCCAGTCGATTCTCCCTCTCCCCTTTTTTGAGGGTCAGGAGCAGCAGCCCGAGACGATTACCGAATTGTTTGACCACACGTGCCGCCATTTGTCGATAGCGCGCGTCGTCGCACGCGAGCGATTCATTCAGGATCTGCGGCAATCTGTAATCGGGCTCCTCGCTCAGATCGATCCCGTAGCGCCGCGACACGCGTCTGATACAAGCGACGATCGCAGGGGTGGAAAAGATCTCATTGAAGGTCATCCCCTCGATCTCATCCTCGATCCCGTACAGGGGGAGCTTCTTCAACACGGCGCGGTTGAGTGAGCAGCGCGGAGATAAATATTCGGTTTTGTCCTTTTCGGAATAACAAATAAACGGATTTTTCATCTATATCAACCTTATTGTACAATACTCGCGAATGTTCCGCTACGAACCCACGGACTCATACGCCCGCAATCCTCTGTTCCAGACAAACACGGCGAGCGCGAACATTACCGTTCCCGCGATCACCGTGCCGCCGATACAGAACAGCGGATTCTTACCGGTCAGAAAGTAGCTCGCCGGATAATACGCGGTAAAGGCGAACGGGATCACATAGGTGATGATCGTCTGCACCGCCTTATTGTAGATGGTGACCGGATATTTGGAGAAGTCGTTGACCATATACAGCATATGGATGATATGACCGCTCGCTTTTGTCCAGAACGCGATCGCCGCCGTCATGATTTTCAGCGAGGTGTAGATCAACGTCGCGAATACGACCGCGACCAGCGCCAGCGGAATCGTGTACCAGTGAAACGGCATATCGAGCTGCGGAATAGAGTAACCGAGCAGCAGGATACAGGACAGCATCTCACCGAACGCGTCGACGCAGAAATTTTCCGAAACAACATGAAACAGCGTGTTGATGGGGCGCGTCAGATATTTATCGAATTCGCCCTTGCGGACGATGCGGTAGCCCACCATCCACAGGTTATCGGTCAGAAGATGATCCAGTGACTTCGGGATCAGCGAAAAGCCGTAGATGAACAGGATCTGCGGAAAGGTATAGCCGATCAGCGAAGGGATCTGGCTGAAAATGATGCCGAGGAACAGGATCTGGATCGCCTGTGTGATCAGCAGACCGATCGCGCCGAGCAGGAAATCCACCTTGTATTCCATCAGCTTTTTCAGATATTGGACAACAAAAATGCGGTGGAGGCGTAAATATCTTTTCATATCTCAACCTCCCTGCACGGAAAGGTGCCTGACCGCGCTGCGCCAGATCAGCTTGGTGACGCCGTACATCACGACGACCCAAAAGATCTGCAGTCCAAAGCTCCACAGGATCTGTGACGTCGAATACATCCCCATGTAGATCATCACGGGCGTATATGACAAAGACGCGAACGGGAGAATGTTCAACACAGCCGCCAGTCCCGACGGCATGAACGCGAGCGGGATGATCGCGCCCGACAGGAAGGAGACCAACGTTTCCTTGATCAGCGTCGTGCCCCATAGATTCTTGAAGAAGAACGCCATAAAGCCGTAGCATACATTAAAATAAAAAGAGATCATGTACGCCAACAGCAGACTGACGATATATAACAGGAAGTAACCGATCTGAAAACGCACTTCGCCGCAAACGGCATAGCGGTATATCTCCACGCCCGCTACCATCGGCACAAAGATCATCGAGATCGAGATCAACCGACTGCCCAGCTCCTGAAACAGAAAGCACATCTCAAAGGAGCACGGCTTGATCATTCGCATGGCGATGGAGCCGTCGATGATCTCCTCGCCTACCGCGAACGCGCCGTCGGAGTAGGTCATATAACCCGTCAGAAAGGTGATAAAAATATATACCACCATATCCTCCATGGTAAAGCCCATGAAAGTCTCGCTGTCGGAGCTGAGAAAGACCGCCTTCCATACAAAGTACATGATGAACGCCGCCATGATCTCGCCGATCAGATGACAGATAAAGTTCGCGCGGTAGGCGATCATCTCCTGCATACCGGCGCGGGTGAACGGCTTATAGGTACGGAAAAAGCGTTTGATCCGACTCATAGGCTCACCTCACGGCGGTACAGACGCTTGATGATCTCCTCAATCTCGACGCTCTTGATATTCAGATCCTTGACATGGACGGTCGACAAGGTATAGGAAATGACGTCCTCCACGCTCACCTCGGCGGTATCGAAGCGCACGCACGCCAGACTGCCGTCACGCTCGGCGCTGAGCTCATCCTCCGTCAAATGAAAGCGGCGGTGATAATCGAGCAGCTTGAAATCAGGCGCGTTGACCAGCTCGAATTCGAGCGTGCGCACATCGCCGAAATTGCACTTCAACTCCGAGATTCCGCCGTCGAAGACCTTTTTGCCCTTGTCAATCATCACGATACGCTCACACAACAGCTCGATATCCGCAAGGTCGTGGGTGGTGAGGATCACGGTCGTGCCCTCTTCCTTGTTGATTTCCATGATCGCGTTGCGGATGTTATCCTTGACGACAACATCCAGACCGATAGTCGGCTCGTCCAAAAACAATACCTTCGGTGAATGGAGCAGCGACGCGGCGATATCGGCGCGCATCCGCTGTCCGAGCGACAGGGTGCGAACGGGGCTGGTGATAAAGCTGTCGAGCTCTAACACCTCGTTGAGAAACGCCATGCGTTTTTGATACTGATCGTCCGGCACCTGATAGATCTCTTTTAATACGGCATAGGTCTCCCTGAGCGCCAGATCCCACCACAGCTGTGTACGCTGACCGAATACCACGCCGATCTCGCGCACATAATTCTTTCGATCCTCCTGTGGGATCTTGCCGTTGATACGGCACATGCCCGAGGTAGGCATCAGGATACCGGTCAGCATCTTGATGACCGTGCTTTTGCCGGCGCCGTTGGGACCGATAAAGCCGAGGATCTCACCCTTTGGCACCTCAAACGAGATGCCGTCCACCGCCTTGACGATCTCCTTTTTCGGATGAAAAAGGGATTTGACGGAGCCCTTCAATCCCGGCTCCTTGATGATCTTTTTAAATTCCTTTCGCAGATTCTCCGCGTAAATCATGTTTTCCATACATATATCAACTCTGCTCTGTAATATGATGAAATCATATCACATCAGCTGACTGTTTTCAAGTGATCATATACATAGAAAAAGGAACTACCGCATTTTAAGAAAATGTCATTCTGAGGCATAGCCGAAGAATCCTAAAGTGCACACTTTTCGTTAGATTACACATCATAGGTATCATCCAATTGGATAAATTGCACTGTAAGATCCTTCGTCGGACACGCGTGTCCGCTCAGGATGATATAGCTAAGGGGCTATCGCACTTAATGCGATAGCCCCCTGTATGTATTCTTATTCTGTGATTCAGGAAAGAATCTGCTGACAGTATACGTCGCAAGCACCCACCAGATATCTCTGGATATAGGTCACGTCAGTCACTTCGGTTTCACCGTCCGTATTGAAATCGGAAATCTCATATTGTGATTTCGGATAATCGCCTATCATGACTGTGTTATTTTTCAGCTCCGAGATGCCGACAAGAGAACGCTGGATCAATGTCGCGTCAAGGATTGAAATCGCGCCGTCGTTGTCTACATCTCCGAATGGTCTGCCCAATCCGATGCTGTCAACGTACGCGCCCAAACCGTCATATTTTTTTACCATCGTTTCATTCAGCGCGGTAAAGCGGTCATCTTGAACCTCGTATACAGCGAAGCCTCCGCTGAAAGGATAGTAATAGCTGCCGGGATTAACAACTCGATTGTGAATAACGTAGGCATACTCGATCGGATCGCAGCACGCATAACATGCTTGGATAACGACCCAATCGGGAGAACCGCTGCTGTCCGTATGGGTATACAGCTCCTGATACTGATAAACCTGACCGTATTTTTCAACAAAACGCCCATAGTACACGGAGTCCTCATGTGTATAGACAGCGTCATCACCCCCGAAAGCACTATAGGAGTTCACTGCAGAATCAGCCGCCTCCCATGCGCTCGCCGCAACGGACAAAGCAAAAATCAAAAGCATAAAAACCAAAACAAAACAAACCATCCGTTTCATAGAAATCCTCCTATCCAATGTAAATCAAATCCTAAACCTGTAATATATAAGCAAAACACTTCACGCGTCATGTTTATATACTCGATTATATTATACCATAAAAAAAAAAAAAAAAACAAGTGTTTTTCATGAGAAAATGCTTCATCAGAGTTCGTATTAGGTTACAAAACGCCTCAATCCGTGTCGATTCCTGTAACGAAATTTACACTTTTGTAGAAATCCTTGCAAAGCGAAAGGATCAGTGATACAATCACACTGCAATGTGAAGTATTTTCACAAAGGAGGCGCTTTGTGATCCACTACGATCTGCACACGGGACAGGCGCACAGCAACGAGTACGGAACCTATGAAACATACGGTATCACCGCATCCTGCTGCGGCAATATCATCTGTACCGTCGAAGACATCTCGCTTGAAAAGGACAAGGTCGAGCAGTTGGTCAAGCTCTGTAACGAGGAGCGGCTCTCCCCTGCTCACCTTGAGGAAACGGTAGAAAACTTTTTGTACGACTTCGAAGTATAGCTTTTCTGTGATAACTGTGTTATGATGTTTATGAGGATGTGTTATCATGATTTGCAATCAGTGTCCGAGAAAATGCAACACGGAACGAACGGAAAAGGGCTTCGGCTTTTGCGGCGTCGGAGAATTACCGAAGATCGCGCGAGCGGCGCTGCATTTTGACGAAGAACCGCCCATCAGCGGTACGCGCGGCGCAGGGACGATCTTCTTCAGCGGATGTAATCTGCGATGCGTGTTCTGCCAAAACTACGCTATCTCCGAGGAGCATCATGGGGTCGTCATCACACCCTATCAGCTCAGTGAGGAATATCGCAGGCTCGAGGCGTCGGGCGCGCAGAATATCGAATTTGTCACCCCGTCGCACTACGTCAACGCGATCTTGGAAAGCCTGACATACTATCAGCCGCGGCTGCCGCTGATCTGGAACAGCTCGGGCTACGACAGCATTGATACCTTAAAGCGGCTCGAGGGCGTGATTGATATCTATCTGCCTGACTTCAAATACAGCGACAACGCTTTGGCAAGGCGGCTCTCACACTGCGGCGATTATGTCGAAACTGCCGCCGCGGCGATCGATGAAATGCTCCGCCAACAGCCTGAGATCAAAATTGAAAACGACGTGATGCAGCGCGGCGTGATCATCCGACACCTCGTCCTTCCCTCCCATACCAAGAACAGTATCGGCGTTTTGGAAACGATCGCCCGGAGATGGAACGGTTCAGAGAAAACAGAAAACGGCACACGTGCCCTTGTCAGCCTGATGGCGCAATATATGCCGGCAGGCAAGGCGGCGGACTATCCCGAGATCAACCGCAAGCTGACCAAACGCGAATATCATAAGGTTTTAAACAAATATATGGAGCTTAACCTCGACGGATTTGCACAGGAGTTGGATTCTTCGGACAAAAAGTATGTACCGGAGTGGAACTACGATAACTGAAAGTTGATAGTTGAAAATTGAAAATTATTTGGTAGTAGCAGGCGCTATTCTCCACTTTCCACTTTCCATTTTCCACTTTCAACTAAAAAAGCACTGCCGAAGCAGTGCTTTTCTTACGTTGCTATTTTGCAAAGCCGACAGCGCGGGATTCGCGGATGATGTTGACCTTGATCTGACCCGGATACTCGAGTTCATCTTCGATCTTCTTGCAGATATCTCTTGCAAGAGCCGGCATCGCGTCATCCTTGACCTGCTCGGGCTTGACCATGATACGGATCTCACGACCTGCCTGGATCGCGTACGAGGTTTCGACGCCCTTGAAGGAGGACGCGACCTCTTCGAGCTTCTGCAGACGCTTGATATAGTTCTCCAGATTCTCGCGGCGTGCGCCGGGACGGGCTGCGGAGATCGCGTCAGCCGCCTGTACGATACACGCGACAACGGTCTTAGCCTCTACATCGCCGTGATGAGCCTGGATCGCGTGGATAACCGCGTCGCTCTCCTTATACTTACGTGCGATGTCAACGCCGATCTCGACGTGGCTGCCTTCGATCTCATGATCGAGCGCCTTACCGATATCATGCAGCAGACCTGCTCTCTTGCTCACGGTCGGATCAAGACCAAGCTCAGAGGCGATCATACCGGAGATATAACAAACCTCAAGGGAATGCATCAACACATTCTGACCGTAGCTGGTACGGTATTTCAGACGACCGAGGATCTTGACGAGCTCGGGATGCAGTCCGTGTACGCCGGCGTCGAGTACCGCGCGTTCACCTGCCTGCTTGATGCTGGACTCGACCTCACGGCGAGCCTTCTCGACCATTTCCTCGACTCTCGCCGGATGGATTCGGCCGTCGGAGATGAGCTTTTCGAGCGCGACGCGAGCGATCTCGCGGCGGACGGGCTCAAAGCAGGACAAGGTGATCGCCTCGGGTGTATCGTCGATAATCAGGTCACAGCCGGTCATCGTTTCAATGGCGCGGATGTTGCGGCCCTCACGACCGATGATACGACCCTTCATCTCATCGTTCGGCAGCGCGACGACCGATACGGTAGCTTCCGCGACCTGATCGGCAGCACAGCGCTGGATCGCGAGGGAGATGATGTTGCGCGCACGCTTGTCGGATTCATCCTTGAGCTGCTGCTCATACTCCATGATCTTGAGCGATTTCTCTCTGCCCAGCTCACCCTCGAGCTGATCAAGCAGGTAAGCCTTCGCCTGATCTACGGTGTAGCCCGAGATCCTCTCGAGCATTTCAAACTGACTCTTCTTGATTGTTTCCGCCTCGGCGAGTCGACCCTCGGCTTCTTTAATCTTTTTGTTTACTCTTTCTTCCTTCTTCTCGACATTGTCGATCTTGCGGTCAAGAGTCTCTTCCTTTTGCTGGATACGGCGCTCCTGGCGCTGTACCTCCTTGCGTCGGTCGGCGATCTCCTTATCGTTCTCATTTCTGAGGCGATGGATCTCATCCTTACCTTCAAGGACAGCTTCCTTTTTCTTTGCTTCGGCAGTCTTCATCGCGTCGGTGACGATGCGCTTGGCCTCCTGCTCCGCGCTGCCGATCTCCGCCTCCGCAACCTTCTTGCGGTACGCGTTACCGATGACAGCGCCGATGCCGATGCCGACGATCAGTGCGACGACGATGAGGATGATGCCTAAAACAGTCATACATGACACCTCCTTGATTTGATTCTTCCTAATCAAACTCAACTCACGGTGCCGTTACTCAGATATTCAGTTTTGTATCACCACTGTCAAGGACAGATAAATAAGATTTCCGCAAATGTCTCTTTTTATATGAAATATATATCAAAGCATAAAGCGGGTTAAGATGGTAATAAGGTAAAATATCTATATATAACGGCTCTCTAAGAGAGTCTAATAAAAAAGGGATGAACCACGCATACGGGTTCAGGGCATAATATCAGTTATACTTATACCAATATCATACCATGTTTTATAATAATATAACGCCTCTCAAATGTCAAGTGCAAAATGAGATATAAGAAAAATAAATCGCGCCGACCGATCCAATAAAAACCTGTCGATTTTCCCGAATCAGCGTGCGATCATCCCCGATCGCCTCCCTTAAAGCGTCAATCAATGATCAAGCGGTGTTTTCCTTATCGTGCCCAAAACAGCGCCTTGTATTTGTACATCCTAGATAAATAATTTTAATTTCATTGTCTATAATGACAACCAAATAGGCAATTTTTATAAAAACTGCACTAAATCTTTGGAGTTTAATTTCTGTTTTTACTTGAAATTGTCAAAAAGGTCTGGTATTATAGAGTTGTATATTTATGTACTAATTCTTTTTTATAAGGAGAGTCAGATTATGAATTATGTTTTAAACGACGAAAGATTCCCTCTTGATTTGTTCCACGGCGGTGATGCGGTACGCATTTACGATTTCCTCGGCGCCCATGATTATTGGATGGACGGCGTACAGGGAACCATGTTCCGCGTATGGGCGCCCAATGCCCTGACCGTATCCGTAGTCGGCGACTTTAACGGATGGGATCAGATGGCGAACCACATGCACAAGATTTCCGAAGGCGGCGTTTGGGAGGTTTGGATCCCGAACCTCGGCGAGACGGCGATCTATAAGTATTGCGTAGAGACTCCTTGGTTTGAGAAGATCCTCAAAGCAGATCCCTTCGCGTTCCATACCCAGACCCGTCCCGACAATGCTTCTATCATCTATAATTACAACAAGTACGAGTGGAATGACGAGGCTTGGTATAAGTATAAGATGGAGCATAACCACTTTGATAACCCCGTCAACATCTACGAGGTTCACGCAGGCTCCTGGCGCAAGTACGCCGACGGCAACACCTTTGACTACAATAAGCTCGCCGATGAGCTGATTCCCTATGTCAAGGAGATGGGCTACACCCACATCGAGTTCATGCCCATGACCGAGTATCCGTTTGACGGCTCCTGGGGCTATCAGGTAACCGGCTACTACGCTCCCACCTCCCGTTACGGTTCTCCCGAAATGTTCATGCACTTCATCGACCAGTGCCATCAGGAAGGCATCGGCGTTATCCTCGACTGGGTACCCGCTCACTTCCCCAAGGACGCTCACGGTCTGGGGCGTTTCGACGGCATCCACTGCTATGAGTATGAAGACAGCCGTAAGGGCGAGCACAAGGAATGGGGCACCTACGTATTCGACTACGCGCGCTACGAGGTCATCTCCTTCTTAGTATCCTCCGCGATGTTCTGGCTGGACAAGTATCATGTCGACGGCATCCGTGTTGACGCGGTAGCCTCCATGCTGTACCTCGACTACAACCGCCGTGACGGCGAGTGGGTAGCCAACAAGTACGGCGGCCATGAGCACCTCGAGGCGGTCGAGTTCATCCAGAGACTGAACACCGCTGTTCACCTGCATCATCCGACCGTTATGATGATCGCTGAGGAATCCACCTCCTGGCCGATGGTATCCCGTCCCGTATCCGACGGAGGCTTAGGCTTTGACTACAAGTGGAACATGGGCTGGATGAACGACATGCTCTCCTATATGTCCCTTGATCCGCTGTGGAGACCCTATCATCACAACTCTATCACCTTCTCCTTCCTCTATGCGTTCTCCGAGAACTTCCTGCTGCCGATCTCACATGATGAGGTCGTTTACGGCAAGGGCTCTCTGATCAATAAAATGCCCGGCGACTATGATATGAAGTTCGCGGGTGTGCGCGTATTTATGTCCTACATGATGGCTCACCCCGGCAAGAAGCTCACCTTCATGGGCGCCGAGATCGGTCAGTTCGACGAGTGGAACAGCACCGAAGAGCTGCAGTGGGGTCTGCTTGGATTTGAGAAGCACAAGAAGCTCAACGACTTCTTCCGCGCACTCAATGAGTTCTACAAGGCGAACAGCTGCATGTATGAGGTCGACTTCACATGGGAGGGCTTCAACTGGATCCATCACGATGACTATCAGCAGAGCGTTATCGCGTTCCGCCGAATCGACAAGGAAGGCAACAACATCATCGTCGTATGCAACTTCCAGCCCATGTATCGCCAGAACTACGGCATCGGTGTTCCGGATTACGGCGTATACGCAGAGGTATTCAACTCCGACGACGAGCAGTACGGCGGTACCGGCAAGACAAACGGCACCGATATCCACACCGTTGACGAAGAGATGCACGGCTTCGATCAGGCGATCTACCTCAACCTGCCTCCGATGAGCGCGCTGTATCTCAAGTGTGTGAAGAAGGAAAAGAGCCCCAAGCAGATCAAGGCGGAAGAAAAAATCGCAAAGCGCAAGGAAGCCGCCAAGAAGGCAGCCGCTACCCGCGCCGCGAAGAAGGCTTCTGTTTCGAAGAAGGCGGAGGACGTCAAGAAGGATGTCAAGAAAAAGAAAGCAACCGCCAAAAAGAAAATAGAAAAAGCGGCTGACGCGATCGACGACAAGTTCGACGATATCGAGGATAAGCTCGAGAAAAAGGTTGATAGCGCAAAGAAATCCGCTAAGAAAAAGACCGCTAAGTAATAAGCAGACAAATAATCCCTGATGATTCATCTGTCGTATGATATCATTCATTGAGCCCCGAGCTTATTCGGGGCTCTGCACTGAATATTTGGAGGAAACACATGATACCTAAAAAAGAAGTTGTGGCTATGCTGCTGGCAGGCGGTCAAGGCTCTCGCCTCGGCGTTCTGACCAAGAAGATCGCCAAGCCTGCTGTTCCCTTCGGAGGCAAGTACAGAATCATTGACTTCCCCTTGTCAAACTGTATCAACTCCGGTATTGAGGCGGTAGGCGTTCTGACCCAGTATCAGCCGCTCGAGCTCAACGAATATGTCGGTAACGGTCAGCCGTGGGATCTGGACGGTATTCACTCCGGTGTTACCTGCTTACAGCCCTATGAGTCCAAGGAAGGCTCCGACTGGTACTCCGGTACCGCCAACGCGATTTATCAGAATATCGGCTTCGTAGACCGCTATGATCCCGATTACATCGTCGTCCTCTCCGGCGACCACATCTACAAGATGGATTATGCCGCCATGCTGGATTACCACAAGGAGCACAACGCCGCCTGCACCATCGCCGCGATGGATGTACCGATGGAAGAGGCGTCGCGTTTCGGCATCCTCAACACCAACGAGGACAACTCGATCTATGAATTTGAAGAGAAGCCCGAACATCCTAAGAGCACCAACGCCTCGATGGGCATCTATGTCTTTACATGGAAGACCGTCAGAGAGTATTTGATCAAGGACGCGCAGAACCCCGATTCGCACAACGACTTCGGTAAGGACGTTCTGCCGCTCATGCTCAACTCCGGTGAAAAGATGGTCGCCTATCCGTTTGAAGGCTACTGGAAGGATGTCGGTACCATCGACAGCCTTTGGGAAGCGAACATGGATCTGCTCGATCCCAAGGTTCAGCTCGATCTCAAGAACATCTACTCACGCAATCCGATGATGCCGCCGCACCATATCGGCGAGACCGGTGAGATCCAGAACTCCATGGTCTCCGACGGCTGCAATATCGACGGCAAGCTGGAATTCTCCATCATCTTCCCCGGTGTTATCATCGGCAAGGACGCCGTCATCAACTCCTCGATCCTCTTCCCCGGCGTCGTTATCGAGGACGGCGCGCATGTGGAATTCTCCATCATTGCCGAGAATACCACCATCGGCAAGAACGCCAAGGTCGGCGCGGCTCCCACCGAGATGGAGAACCGTGACGACTGGGGCATCACCGTCGTCGGAAACGGTCTCAAGATCGGCGAGGGCGTGACCGTTCCCTGCAAAGCAATGATCGATCAAGATATGGAGGTGTAAGCATGGCAAGCAACAGAATATTAGGTCTGATTTTTGCGAACACAAATGAAAAGAACTTGCCCGAGTTGACCGCTTACCGCACCACCGGCTCCGTTCCTTTCGGCGGCAAGTATCGTCTGATCGACTTTCCGCTTTCCAATATGAGCAACTCCGGCATCAACAATGTCGGTATCGTCGCAAAATCCAACTTTATGTCCCTGATGGATCATGTCGGCTCGGGTTCGGCGTGGGATCTCGCGCGCCGCAGAAGCGGTCTGAGTATACTGCCCCCCTACGGTGAGCACAGCTTTGCCTCTCTGGTCGAGACCATCTTCAACCTGCACGGCTACATCGAGCACGGCGATGAGGATTACATCCTGATCTCCCCCTCCGACTGCGTGCACAACATGGACTACAGCAAGGTTCTCCGCTTTGCCGAGAAGAATCACGCCGACATCACCTTTGTCTATACCAAGCGTGTCGTCAAGGAGATCTCCGATGACTTCCGCTGCATCCTCGATGTAGACGACAGCGGCAAGGTCACCAAGATCATGGCGTCCCCCATCGACGACGGCGTGTGCAACCTCGACATCGGCATCATGCTGATGAAGAAAACCGTTCTCATGGCGCTGGTTCGTCAGGCGATGAGCGAATCCAAATACAGCTTTGTCCGCGACGTCCTGCAAAAGTCCCTTGACCGCCACAGGGTTTACGCGTATGAGCTGGAAGGCTACTGCGAGATAATCGGCTCCGTCAAGGAATACTACGACGCGAACATGAAAATCATGGATCGTGACACGCGCTACAAGCTCTTTGATTACAAAAGACCCATCTACACCAAGGTGCGCGACGACGCTCCCTCACGCTACGGCTTGAACTGCAATGTGAAGGATTCGCTGATCGCACAGGGCTGTGTCATCAACGGTATCGTTGAGAACTCCATTATCTCAAAGGGCGTTTATATCGGTCACGACGCTGTTATCAAGAACTGCATCGTCATGCAGGACTGCATCATCGGCGACAAAGCCCAGCTGATCAATCTGGTCGTCGACAAGGACGTCAACGTCAGCCGCGGCTCCAAGCTGCAGGGCACCGTGAACTATCCGATGTATATCGCAAAGCGTTCCATCGTATAAAGTATAAGCCTTCCCCTCAAGGGAAAGGCTATGGAACACTTAATTATTCTTAGTTTCTAAACTTTCAGGAGGTAACTATATGAAAATCCTTTATTGCGCGAGCGAAGCGAATCCGTTTGCAGGCAGCGGCGGTCTTGCCGATGTAGCAGGTTCTCTGCCCCATACCGTGTGCCGCAAGGGTCATGACTGCCGTATCGTTATGCCGCTGTACGGCACCATCCCCTATGAGCTCAAGTGTCAGATGAACTTCATCACCAATTTCACCGTTCCTGTCGCATGGAGACATCAGTACTGCGGTCTGTTCTGGGCACGCTGGAATGATTGCACCTACTACTTCATCGACAACGAATATTACTTCAAGAGAGATAAGCTGTACGGCTTCTATGATGACGCCGAGAGATATGCTTTCTTCTCCCGTGCGATCCTCGAGATGCTCCCCTACATCGACTTCCATCCCGATCTTATCCACACCAACGACTGGCAGACAGCGCTGGTACCCGTCTACTACTATCTCTTCTATAGTAAGAATCCGTGGTACTACAACATCAAATCCCTCTTCACCATCCACAACATCCAGTATCAGGGCAAGTACGGCTGGGAAGTCAATACCGAGTGCGTCGGTATTCCTCCCACAGAGACCAAGATTCTGGAAATGGACGGCAAGCTGAACATGATGAAGGGCGCGATCTTCTGCTCCACCCGTGTCAACACCGTCTCCCCCACCTACGCGCTGGAGATCAAAGACCCCTGGTACAGCCACGGTCTGCACCACGCGCTGAACGCGAATCATTACAAGCTCTGCGGTATCCTCAACGGTATCGATAACGCCAGCTATGACCCTGCTACCGACTATCAGCTCTATTGCAACTACACCAAGGAGGATATGAGCGGTAAGGGCGAGTGCAAGCGCAGACTGCAGGAGCGTCTGGGACTGGAACAGAACTGGTCGATCCCGATCGTCGCCATGGTCACCCGTATGGTCGCTCATAAGGGTCTGGATCTGGTGCGCGGCGGTCTGCCCGATCTGCTGAATAACAACAACATGCAGTTCGTTATCCTCGGCTCCGGTGATGAAGAATACGAGAACTTCTTCCGCGATATGCAGTGGTTCTATCCGGGCAGAGTGGTCACCTGCCACGGATTTGTCCCCGAGCTCGCGCGCAAGATCTACTCCGGCGCGGATATCTTCCTGATGCCCTCTAAGCAGGAGCCCTGCGGTCTGTCGCAGATGATCGCCCTGCGCTACGGTACCATTCCGGTCGTACGCGAGGTCGGCGGCTTGAAGGACAGCGTATTCGACAGCGCCGATAACTACGGCAACGGCTTCACCTTCCGCAACTATGATATCGCCGATATGTGCAACGCGGTCAAGCGCGCACTCTCCGGTATCTATGACAACGAGGGCTGGCATCAGCTGATGTGGCGCGCGATGATGAGCGACAACAGCTGGGAGCGCTCCGCTCAGGACTACATCAACGTATACGAAGACACCATGAACTGGTTATAAGGACACGCGTGACGCGTGCGTCTCAGTTCCGCCTATTGATACGTTTTATTGTTTCAATCACGTCATCAACGGCGTGATGCGTGCATCCGTTTCCGCCTTTTGATACGTTTTATTGTTTCAATCACGTCATTAACGGCTTATCATACGTATAACTGTTGATATTTGAATAATTCACACAAAAACGCCGCTTCGGTTTGAATCCGAAGCGGCGTAATTTTATATACACGTTGATAGAAGCAAGTTAACGTTTCCGTAGGGACGAGCATTGCTCGTCCGAAACCTTTCCGTTCCAATCAAGTCAACCGCAGAACATATTTCCCCTGCTTTTTACTGCAACGCAATACTTCCTAAATACTCCTTCACCTCAAAGAGCGACGGCAAAACGACCTCAGAAAGTCCCTTGATCTCATCATCGGGCTGCAGGATATCGGGCACCATGATCGGGTGCATCCCCGCGGCATGGGCGGCACGAATACCGTTGTAGCTGTCCTCGATCACATAGCAGTCCTTTGGATCAGCCCCCAGCCTCTCTGCGGCAGTGAGGAAGATCTCCGGGTGGGGCTTAGAGTGACTGACCATATCGCCGCAGACGAGCGTATCGAAATACGGGATCAGATCGACCTTCCCCAATGATTTGCGCACGCTGACCTCACGCGTAGAGGACGCGAGCGCGGTATGGATCCCCTGCTCCTTCAGCCAATCGAACAGCTCATACACGCCGGGCTTGAGCTCATAATCCGTCTTGTTCAGCTCCTCCTGTACATCCTCGCGATAGGCATAGTAATCGAACGCATGCCCCACATATTCAAAGAATATCTCTCTCGTCTTGACGCGCGTCACGCCGATGCTGTCCATGCACGCCTTATGCACCGCCTCCACATCGGTCAGCCCATACTTAGGCGCGAGCCTTTTATACGCTTCGATATACACGCGCTCGGAATCAAAGATCACACCGTCCATATCAAAAATCACATACATTCCTACCACTTCCAAATTCAAGATGCTTCCATTATAACCGAAAAGTAAAAATAATTCAACAAATCTATTGACATATTCTGTCAGGAGTAGTATGATAAAGATAACATATGAATGATTGTTCATATGTTCAAGCGTCTAATTATGTTGAGATTGCCGTGGGCTGACACGCGTCGAGCCCTCGCATGACAGTTAAATCAATACGGGAGGCTCCTATGGCACACGAAGATCATCAGGATATCGTCAAAGAAATCAAAGAGAATATGCCCGATGCCGACACGCTGTTTGAGTTAGCGGACTTTTTCAAGGTGTTCGGCGATTCCACACGCATCCGTATCATGTGCGCATTGTTCAAAAAAGAGCTGAGCGTATGTTGTATCGCGGATATCGTCGGCATGGAGCAGAGCACCGTATCCCATCAGCTCCGCATCCTGAGACAGGAGAACTTAGTCAAGGTACGCCGCGAGGGAAAACAGAGCTACTACTCCCTCGAGGATGAACATATCCAAAAGATATTCGAGATGGGTCTCGAACACATATTGGAATGATAAATCATTCGGTGAATGGTGAATGGTGAATGGTGTACGGCGGGACACCCGCACCCGATTGTAATTGGCTTCCGCCACACTTAGCAACAAGAAAGTGTGATAACATGAAACACGAATTTATACTCGAAGGTCTGCACTGCGCGAACTGCGCGGCAAAAATCGAAGCAAAGCTCGAGAAGCGGTACGGCGATGTGCGATTCTCCTTTGCCACACTGGAGCTGGAGATCCACACCGATGAAACCGATATCCGCGACGAGGTGCAACAGATTGTCGACTCGATCGAGGACGGCGTGACCGTTGTGCCGAAGGACGAACATGATCAACATGCGCACGACGAACACGACCACCATCATGCACATGATTGCAGCGACGGATGCTGCGATCACGATCACCATGACCATCACGATCACCATGACCATCACGATCACCATGACCATCACGATCACCATGACCATCACGATCACAATAAAGCGGAAGAAAAGAACGCACCCGACAGCTCCAAGATCAAGGTTATCCTGCTGAGCGCTGCGGCGGTGCTGTTTATCGCGGCATTCGTCCTGCATATTCTCGGCAAGCATGAGATGATCTGCAACATCCTCAGTATCCTGTCCGCCGTACTCGCCGGATATGACGTCGTCATCAAAGGCGTCAAATCCATCTTCAAGCGCCGCATCGATGAAACCACTCTCATGACCGTTGCCGTCATCGCGGCGATGGTGCTGGGCGAATTTGTCGAAGGCGCGGCAGTCATGGTACTGTTCGGGATCGGAGAGCTGCTCGAGGATAAGGCGGTCGAAAAATCACGCCGTGATATCCGCAAGCTGGCGGATATCCGCCCCGACGTCGCTTATATCGTAGAGAACGGCAAGAGCCGTGAAGCACGCGCCGAGGACGTCACGATCGGCACGATCCTGAAGATCCCGCCTCACACGCGTGTACCTTTAGACGGTATCATCACTGAGGGAAGTACCACGATTGACGCCTCCTCCCTGACCGGTGAATCGGAACCCGTCGACGCGACCGTCGGCGCCGAGCTGCTCAGCGGTATGATGAACAACGACAACACCGTGTACCTGAGAACCACCAAGGCATATGCCGACAGTGCGGCGACACGCATTGTCAAGCTGGTCGAGGAAAGTGCCAAGAATAAGGGTAACCACGAGAAGCTGATCACCCGATTCGCGGCAGTCTACACCCCCGTGATGATCGGACTGGCGCTGGCCATCGCCATCATCCCCTCGCTGATCACCGGCGACTGGGCAGGATGGATCCACAAAGCGCTGGTATGCCTTGTCGCGTCCTGTCCGTGCTCGATCGTCATCTCCGTGCCCCTCTCCTACTACGCCGGTATCGGCGCGGCAAGCAAAGAGGGTGTGCTGATCAAAGGCGGCAGATATGTGGACGATATCGCCAACATCCGGTCCTTCGCCTTTGATAAAACCGGTACGATCACCGATAATCAAATTTCCATAAAAGAAATAATCCCTATGGGCTCCTATACAGCTGCCGAGATCGCCGCATCAGCCGCAGCGGCAGAAGCGCATTCCGCTCACCCGGTGGCACATGCCCTGCGCGCTTATTGTAAAGAGCAAAATATTTCTATAGAAGAATTAAAAGAACATCGGGAGATCAGCTCCCACGGCGTTACCGCCCTGCGCGGCAGTGATACGATCACCGTCTGCAAACGCGAGGGAAAGCCCGGTATCTCGGTACAGCTCAATGATAAGGAGATCGGCGTTATCACGCTCATCGAGCATATCCGCAGTGAAGCACCCGACGCGCTCAAGGAGCTCAAAGCGCTCGGTATCCAAAAAACCGTCATGCTCTCGGGCGACAAGCAGGAAGCCTGCCGGAATGTCGCGCAAGGCTTGCCGCTTGATGAAGTACACGGTGAACTCCTGCCTGAGGACAAGGTCAAGACCGTTGAGAAACTGATCAACGACTGCGGCTCCTGTGCCTTTGTCGGCGACGGCATCAACGACGCGCCCGTACTCAGCCGCGCCACCTGCGGCATCGCGATGGGACTGGGCTCCGACGCGGCGATCGAATCCGCCGATATGGTGCTCAGCGCCGGGAGCCTCCGCTCTCTTCCCCGTGCGGTACGTATTGCGCGCAAAACGCTCTCCACCGTCAAGGCAAACATCACCTTCTCACTGATCGTCAAAGCGGTGATCATCATCCTCGCGATCATGAATATCGCGCCGCTGTGGCTGGCGGTATTCTCCGACACAGGCGTGTGCCTGATCTGTATCTTGAACGCGGTTCGACTGATCCGCACCAAAATCAAATGATTATTGACATTCCTACCCTTTTGCGTTACGATTAGGATGACAAAAACAATCCTAACCGTAGTTTTGACGGGCATATTTCTGTCACCCTAAGGGTAGGAATTTTTATTTGAGGATAACACATATGAAACAAACGCAAAACGAAAAGCATCCCCCCACGCAAAAGACACAGCCGAAATATGCCGTCAAGAACTCGCTGGTCAACTACTACCTCGCGCTCATGTTCAGCTTCTTTCCGCTGTTTCTCACGGAACAATACGCACACGCGCGACTGGACAAATACTACTTCTATGTGATCGCGACTGTCATCTTTGTCATTTCTACAGGCATGTGCATGTTTTTCAGCTACAAGGACGAGAGGCGCGCCGGCAACAAAGCCGCTCTGATCACACCGCTGTCGGCGGCGGACATCTGTATGCTGTGTTTCCTCGGCTTCGCTGTTATTTCCACCTTGATGACGAAGCATCCGAACGAGGCGCTGCTCGGTCCGAATCCTTTCACAAGCGCCGCGATCCACAGCCGCAACAACGGCTTACTGCTCCTGTTCCTGTACACGCTGATGTACTTTATCATTACGCGCAACTACGTCAAAAAGGATTATGTTTTCATCATATTCTTAGTCACGTCATCCTTCATCGCGCTCTTAACGGTGCTTAACTTCTTCTACATCGACCCCTTCGGTCTGCTCGACGGCTATGACGCGGCAACCATCGATGACTTCGGCTCCACACTGGGCAACAAAAATATTATCGCGGCATACATGTGCATCTTCCTGCCTGTCGCCGTGATGCTGTTTGTGATCTCCGAGAGCAAGATCGTCCGCATTGTCGCGGGGATCTCGATCCTGTTCGCCTACACGGGTCTGCTGTGCGCGGACTCCACCTCCGATATCCTCGGGCTGTTGGTCATCCTGCCCGTGATGGCGATCTTCTGCGCACGGAGTTTCACCTATCTCAAGCGCTATCTGCTGGCGCTGACGATCCTGTTCATCTCCGGCAAGGCGCTGTGGGGCTTTGCGTTGCTCATCGGTGACCGCAACAAGGGCTTTGAGTTCATGCAGCACTTCTTGATCTACAGCCGGCTGATGTTCCTGCCGATCGCGGCATGCTGCCTGCTGTATTTGTTGATCATAATCTTTGAGAAAAAGATCGAAGCGCGTTATCCGGCAAGAGCGCTGACGATCACCTTTACCGTATTATTCTCTATCGGAATCATAGCGGCACTGGCGGCGTTCATTTATTTCAGCTTTATCGACCGCAAGACCGATATCGGCAACTTCAAAAAGCTGCTCCGGTTTGATGATTACTGGGGCACACACCGCGGCTTTATGTGGCGCGTCAGCTTTGAAGAATTCGGTAAATTCAAGCCCATGCAGATCCTGTTTGGTACAGGTCCCGACACCGCCTATTATGTATTGCAGCCGCATTTCGGCGAGTTGTCATCCCGTTTCGGCGACAGCTCCACCGACTGCGCTCACAACGAGTTCATCAACTATCTGCTCACGCAGGGTGTGCTGGGACTGGCAGCGTATCTCGGCGTGACGGGATCGGTGATCGTGCGTGCGATCAAAACCGCCAAAAAGGATCCGACCGTCCTGATCTTCATCTGTCCCGTGATCTGCTACCTGGCACAGTCTGTGGTCAATCTCTATAATCCGATCGTCACCCCGTTCTTGTTCATCTTCCTCTCTCTCGCGGAGGCGAACAATCGGAAAGCCGCCTATCCACTCGCTGACAAAAAATGATCAACCATATAACAGCGCTCACGACTGATAAAAAAGAGTCGTGAGCGCTTTTTTCATTATTCATATTCAAAACACGTCGGCATTTCCCGTCATTTCTCGTTCCTGATCCCTTATTAACCCTGTTTCTTCTTCATTGCGTCCTTTAAGCTCTTGACCGTGCCGTCGGGATAGGTGACGTCCACATTATCGAGGCGCTGTTTCATCTGGGCACGAAAGCCCTTGAGATAGACCGCGTAGAGCTCCTTTTGGCGCTTTTGCTCGGATTCAGTGAGTCCTTCTTCCTTTTTCTTTTTCGCGAGCGCGTTGATCTCGGCGATCAGTTCCTGCATTTCCATTTCTGTATTCCTTTCTGTATTTCTTTCTATCTCTTACTTTTGACTGTCTAAGTAATCCTGCAATATAATGGAAGCCGCTACGGCGTCCACCTTCTGCTTGCGTTTTTTGCCGTATACGTTGCCGGCGCTCAAGTAGCTGTGCGCGGTGATGGTGGTACCGCGTTCATCCTGCATATGGTGCGGCACACCGGTGAGCGCTGTGAGCTTGGCGGCGAGCTCTCTGGCACGCTGCGCGCTCTCTCCCTCACTGCCGTCCATATTGCGCGGCAAGCCGACGACAAGGATTTCAGCCTTTGTTTCCTTCACCTTATCGGCGATCCTCTGTATCAGTTTTTCATCGTTATACTCGGTGATCACACACAGCGACGACGCTAAAAAGCCGTTCTTGTCCGATACGGCAAGCCCCGTGCGCGCGTGACCGAGGTCTACGGATAGTGCTATCATATACCCTCCTGTTAAGGTTGAGATTATCACGGGATAAATCCCTCATAATGACTATTGATGCGGTTGAGATTGCCACAGCTTAGAACACTTGTGTTCTAAGCTTCGCAATGACGATTAATAATAATGCAGCTCCACCGCGACGATGCGGCTTTTCTCGTGAGCGATATAGCCGACGTTGGATTCATCGATGCTGTAGCTGCTCAGCGAATTGTTCACCGCGTTGATGTAGGTGAAGAAATGCTGCGGATAGTCAACAAACAGATCGGTGATCGCGGTCTGATAATCCATGCTCTCGTCTACATAAAAGACAAAGTGATCCTCCTGATCCTCGGCGGCAGTGAGCAGTCCGCTCTTGATCTCTGCGCCGTCGTAGTTCCTCAGGCAGGGCGATTTTTGCTTATAGTAAAACAGCTCGTCGGCAGTACAGTCGGGGACAAAAATATTCATCAGACCGGCGCTGTATTCACCCTTGATGCCGTTGATCTCGTCGTCCTCGATCTGATGGAACAGCGGAGCGATCGTGTGATCCTCCAGCAAATAACGCTCATTGACATTGCAATACAGATGGCGCGCGTATGACTCCTCCTGATCATCCCAGGTCGGGTCGACATAGTACCAGTCTCCGTTGAGCTTGACAGCGTTCCAGATGTGCATCTGATTCTGGCTTCTGCCGATCACGCCGACGCAATCGATCCCCAGACCGTTGACCAGCATCTGAAAGGCTCTGGTATACCCCTCACAGACCGACACCCGATTGACCAGCGCGCCGTAGGCGGTATAGGTATCGGGGTTGTTGTTGTCGAGGTTGATGGTGTCGATCTCTGTATCATAACCAATGTGGTCGATCAAATAATCATGCACCATGATCTCTCGCTCCGGCTCAGAAAGCCCGTCGGGAACGGTGGCATAGAATTCATTGGCGACCGCACGCATGGCGTTGACGCGCGTTTTGACCTCTTCGGGAGAATAATTCGAATAGATTTGGATCGCCGTCATACTATCGTCACTGTAATACCCTATCGTACCGGTCAGCCAAAAGATCTCGGGGTGATCGTCGGTGATCGCTTTTGACACGGTGCGCACCTCGGCTTCACTCAGCGAGTAACCGCTGAGATCGATCCTCGGCATGGCGTAACGTTCGGTTTCTTCCGTTTTCTCCGGCGAGATATCATAGCAGCTTTCAAGGAGTCTTTGATAGAGCTGTTTTTCTCCCTGCTTGGGGAGCGCGTCATATGAATAAGCGGATGATACAGGCTGATACCCCTCGCTGTAGGTCAGGTGATCGGGCACGATCTCTCTGTACGGTACCACGGTCTCATCCGTTCTATGCGGCAATTCGCCGATCGGAAACATCTCGAAAAAGCCGCATGAGCACAGACAGCCTGTCAATAATATCGCGATTATGATGGATAATACTCTTTTCATCATCATTCCTACGTCACAAAAGAAGTATGACAGCCATCATCGATACGGCATTTCAAACACGATCAACTCTCTGTCATCATAATAGTAATATACCGCGTCGGCGTCCGTATTCAGGGGAGCGTCAGCCAAAACGGTATTCGCCTTATCTATCGCCTGATAATACGGCTGATCGCCGTCAAACAACGCGTCCGCCATCGTCTTGGGCGTATCGCTGTCTGAATCGACGTTGACCATCAACGCCGGGGACTTTCTCTCAGCCGCCTGTATGATCCCCTCTGTCAGTATATCGACGTCGGGCTTTGACAGTGTGATCCCCTCGCGCAGATAGTAGCAATACGCTGTCGCGGTACAGGACGGCACAAAGCTATTGATATAGCAGGTCAACCGATCGTAATCCTCGTCAGTGATCTGCTCATAGGTTTTATCGAGGGTGTGATCCTGTGACATCACCCGATCGTTCACATTCAGATAGATGAAGACGTCCTTGACCTCTTCATCCTCATCAAGGTCATCCCAGGTCACATCCGCCTGGTACCATTCGCCGTCCAGCATAACAGCGTTCCACAGATGGAGGATGTCATCCTCCCCATCATCCTCGACGGTTCCGCAGATACAGACGGCGTCGACGCCGAGCGCTGAGCACAGATAATCAAAGCTGTAGGCGTAGCCTTCACATACGGCTTTATGATCGACCATCACGCCGTACAGATTGAACAGCGACGGATGGGCGTCTTCATATTCCTTGTTATCGATGATATTTTCATCATACACACAATGATCGATAATATACTTGTAAACATAAACCTCGCGCTCATATTCGGACAGCTCCTTCGGCATTTCCCGATAGAACGCCGCCAGCGCGTCATCGATCTTTTGCATCATCCCCACAACCTGATCGGCGGTGTAGCACGAGTGCAGGAGCAGCATGGTGGTGTTTGTCGCAGGATCGGTAAACAGGTCAAACAAATAATCCATCCAGAATATCTCGGGATGATCATCGAACACCGCGATGATCGCCGCCTCGGTCTCTCTTTTATGATAACCCGTACCGTCGAGAATAACAGGGCGCATTTTGTAGGTGGTGTCACCCTCGACCCTTTCATCCGAAAAGCAGTAGCACGCGTCAAGAACCTTGTCATAGATCGTTTTTTGCCGATCCGTTTTCAAGGTCTGATACGAATGGGCAACATGCTTAGACGGATAAGCCTCGGGTTGCGTGAATGTGATGCGATTGACGATGTGAAAGCCGTGTTCATCATCGTGCATACCGATCTCCGTGTGCTCACCCGAATGCGGCATATCAGAATACCGCGTTAACAGTGCGGCTGAATCCCTTGTCGATTGCGGTATGGGGGTACAGGAGGTGAACATCACCGCGGTGAGCAGGATGAATGCTGCCGACAACACTCGTTTGAACAGCATCAAAATCCCCTCTTGTCGATCGGCAGGGTCGCGACGGCATTGAGATCGCTCTTTGCGATATTGCCGTCCAGATACTCATAGTAGCTCTGTGAGCCGACCATCGCGCCGTTATCGCCGCAAAGAGTTTTTTCGGGCATATAGAGAGTGTATTTACCCTTGCACAAGCGTTCGAGCTCTCGACGGAGCAGGGAATTCGCCGAGACGCCTCCTGCCGTGACGAGGGTCGTATAGCCAAGATCCTCGGCGGCTTTGAGGAAGTTATCCGTCAAACATCCGACCACCGCCTTGCGGTAGGAGGCGCAGATATCGGCAACGGGGATCTCCTCCCCTTTCTGCTGTTTGTTATGGATCAGGTTGATGACGGCGGTCTTGAGTCCCGAGAACGAGAAGTCATATTCCGCGCCGTCCACGTGCGGATGCGGCATCGGGAAAGCGGCGTCATCACCGTTTTCGGCGATCTTGTCGAGCTCCACGCCGCCGGGATACGGGATCCCCATCGCGCGTGCCGCTTTATCAAACGCCTCGCCTGCCGCGTCATCACGGGTCCTGCCGATCACGCGCATGTCGGTGTAGCTGAGCACCTCGACGATATGGCTGTGACCGCCCGATACGACTAAGCATAAGAACGGCGGTTTTAATTCTTTATGTGAAATATAATTCGCCGCGATATGGGAGCGCAGGTGATGGGTCGGGATCAGCGGCTTGCCCGTCGCCAATGACAGACCCTTCGCGAAATTCACCCCCACCAACAGTGCGCCGATCAATCCGGGCGCGTAAGTGACGGCGATCGCGTCGATCTCATCCAGCGTACAATCCGCCGCTTTGACGGCTTCATCCACCACGCCGACGATCGCCTCCGCATGTCGCCGTGACGCGATCTCGGGGACGACGCCGCCGTACAGCTTGTGCTCCTCCACCTGAGAAGCGACGATATTGGAGAGGACGGTTCTGCCGTCCTCCACGACAGCCGCGGCAGTCTCGTCACAGCTGCTTTCTATTGCTAAGATTTTCATAAACTTCTCCAGAGATCATCCCAAGCCTCCCTTTGGTAAAGGGAGGTGGGTCAAAACTTGTTTTGACTCGGAGGGAT
>CAMJJL010000022.1 GCA_946406145.1 uncultured Clostridia bacterium
CTGCGAAATTCTCCGCTAATATCTTTTTAAAGCTTTTTATTGCTACTTAGTATTAAATCGTCATATAATTCCCGAACAGAGTGGAAATCATGAGAAAGATATGGTAATATAAAAGGACAAAAGAAAAGCAAGGGTGAAACAGATTATGGAAATCTCGATGATGTCAACAAAAAGAAAGCTCCTCTCGCTGATCCTCAAGGTCGTGATCGTCATCTCGGCGACGGTCGGCGTCTATCTCAGCGCTACCGACGGTTTGATCGCTTTTATGAGCGGCAGCAAAGTGTTTCGGTTTTTTACCATCCAATCCAATATCGCGATCGCGATTGTCTGCGCCATCGGCGCGGTACTGCTGCTGAGGAACAAACCGGTAGCGAACGGCTGGTTCGTCTTCAAATTCGTCTTTACGGTCTCTATCACACTCACCGGTGCGGTGTTCTGCTTTATGCTGGCGCCCACGCTGGGAGATCAGGCGTGGACAATGAGGAACCTGCTCACCCATGTGGCAGTGCCCATCGTGTCGATCATCGACCTTTTCGTCACGGGCGTATACGGCGATATCCAAAAGAAGCATATCCCCTATGCCATCCTGCCGCCCCTCGCTTACGTCATCTACGCCACGATCGCGTTTATCGCGGGAGTGGAGTTCAGCCCGGGCAGGAACTATCCCTACTTCTTCCTCAACTGGAACAGCCCGGCAGGCGCGTTCGGCTTTTGCAGCGAGCTGCCGTTCATGGGCTGTGTCTGGTGGATCATCCTGCTGACACTGCTGATCCTCGCGGTCGGACTGATCTATGTGCTGATCCTCAACAGGATCAAGCGCAAGAGCAACGGCATCTATCAAAAGCAAAGCTGAATAGACAACACCCAACTACATAAGGAGGAATCACCATGAAAATCGCTATGGCAAACGACCACGCAGGAACATCCATGAAGAACGAGATCAAGGCGTATCTGGAGGCGCAGGGTCACACGGTAGTCGACTTCGGCGCGTATGACGAACAGTCCTGCGACCTGTCGGATTTTGTCCTGCCTGCGGCGCTCTCGATCGCGAAGGGCGAATGTGAGCGCGGCATCTTTGTCGACGGCGTCGGCTACGGCAGCGCGATGATCGCCAACAAGGTGTGCGGCATCTACGCCTGCGTCTGTCAGGATCCGTTCTGCGCGGCACTGGCGCGTCAGCATAACGACGCCAACGTCCTGTGCCTCGGCGCGAAGATCATCGGTGGAATGATCGCGATGGAGAACGTCAAGACCTTTATGAGCACCGATCCGCTGACCGCCGACAAATACGTGCGCCGCGTCAAAAAGGTACAGCAGATCAACGACGAGCACTGTGTGCCCGTGAAATAAAACGGTCGGGACAAATCAACATTCCGCAAAGCCCCCGAAGAGATTTGAGATGACCGCAAGCCTTAGGAGAAATATGGATTATTCAAGCACATTATCACAGCAATTCAATATCAAAGAGGAGTACGCGCAGAACATCATCACCCTGCTGGACGACGGCAACACCATCCCCTTCATCGCCCGTTACCGTAAGGAGATGCACGGCTCCATGGACGACCAGCTCATTCGCGAATTCAGCGAAAAGCTGGAATACCTGCGCAACCTCGACAAGCGCAGAGAAGAGATCCGCGAGCTGATCGACGGACAGGAGAAGCTGACCGACGAGATCAACACAGCCCTCGATAAGGCGCAGACCCTCAGCGAGCTCGAGGACATCTACCGCCCCTACAAGCCCAAGAGAAAGACCAGGGCCTCGATTGCGAAGCAGCGCGGTCTGGAGCCGCTGGCGCTCGCGATCATCAAGCAGGAAAAGGGCTTTGACCCTATGAAAGCCGCAGAGGATTTTGTTGACGAGGAAAAGGAGGTGCCCACCCCTCAGGACGCGATCAACGGCGCGATGGACATCATCGCCGAGATGCTCAGCGACAGTGCGGCGATCCGCGCGCACCTGCGCCCGATCTTCCGCAAAAACGCCCTGCTCAAATCGACCGCGACAGACGAGGAGCAGGACAGCGTATACACCAACTACTACGACTACACGGAGGCGGTCAAGAAGATCGCCGGGCACCGCATCCTCGCCGTCAACCGCGGTGAGAAGGAGGGCTTCTTGAAGGTCGGGATCGTGCTCGAGCCGACCCTTGCGCTGAACGTTATCTATCACGCGCTCGACAAAGGCGTAAACCCCCTTTGCTCCGACATCCTGCGCGCCGCGGGTGATGACGCGTACACGCGGCTGATCTTCCCCTCTCTCGAGCGAGAGATCCGCGCCGAGCTGACCGAAACCGCGGATGAGAACGCGATGAAGGTCTTTGCCACCAACCTCAAACAGCTCCTCATGCAGCCGCCCGTCAAGGGCAAAACGGTGCTCGGGCTTGACCCCGGCTACCGCACGGGCTGCAAAGTAGCGGTCGTAGACGATACCGGCAAGGTACTCGACACGGCGGTCATCTACCCCACTCACTCAGAAGCGAAGATCGCGCAGTCAAAGCGCAAGCTGCTGGAGCTGATCAAAAAGCACAACGTCGACATCATCTCGATCGGCAACGGTACCGCGAGCAAGGAAACAGAGATGTTTGCCGCCGACGCGATCAAACAAGCCGATCATCAAGTCTATTACATGGTCGTCAGCGA
Organism: uncultured Clostridia bacterium; assembly: GCA_946406145.1. GTDB lineage: Bacteria > Bacillota > Clostridia > Oscillospirales > Acutalibacteraceae > Ruminococcoides. The sequence continues at coordinate 2,638 of CAMJJL010000022.1, forward strand.
GGCAGGCGCGTCAGTCTACTCCGCGTCTAAGCTCGCCGCCACAGAGCTGCCCGCGCTGGATCTGACGCTCCGCAGCGCCGTATCCATCGCCAGACGCTTGCAGGATCCGCTCGCGGAGCTGGTCAAGATCGAACCTAAGGCGATCGGCGTGGGACAGTATCAGCACGATATGCCGCAAAAGCGCCTCGGCGAGACGCTCGACGGCGTTGTCGAGGACTGCGTCAACTCAGTCGGCGCGGATCTGAACACCGCCTCCCCCGCCCTGCTGCTCCGGGTGTCGGGACTTAACGCAACCGTGTGTAAAAACATCGTAGCGTATCGGGAGGAGAACGGCGCGTTCGGCTCACGTGCGGAATTAAAGAAAGTCCCAAAACTGGGACCCAAAGCCTTTGAGCAGTGCGCAGGCTTTTTGCGCGTGCCCGAGAGCCGCAATCCGCTCGATAACACCGGCGTTCACCCCGAGAGCTATTCAACCGCCAAGGAGCTGTTGAAGCGCGTCGGCTATACGGATCAAGAGATCAAAGCAGCGAAGTTCCCCGACCTGCCGGCAAAGGTCAAGCAGCTCGGTGCCAAGAACCTCGCTGAACAGCTCGAGATCGGTCTGCCGACCCTCGACGACATCGTCAGGGAGCTCATAAAGCCCGGCCGTGATCCGCGTGACGAAATGCCCAAGCCCATGCTGCGCACGGATGTGCTCGACATCAACGACCTCAAGGAGGGCATGGAGCTGACAGGCACAGTGCGCAACGTCATCGACTTCGGCGCATTCGTGGATATCGGTGTGCATCAGGACGGTCTGGTGCATATCTCGCAGATCTGTGACCGCTTCATCAAGCACCCCTGTGAGGTGCTCAAGGTCGGCGACGTCGTCAAGGTCAAGATCCTGTCAGTCGACGTCAAGAAACAACGTATCTCGCTGACCATGCGCGGGATATAAGGATCTGCACCCTGCCTGTGCGAAGCAAAGAACCATCCGATCAGGAGGATAATATTGAAAGCACTGAAAAAGATACTGTACATCTACAATCATTCGAGCCTGATCCTCAGGATTATCATCGGCATCGCTATCGGCACGTGTCTTGCCCTGATCGTGCCCGAGGCGACATGGATCGCGATGCTCGGCACGCTGTTTGTCAACGCGTTGAAGGCGATCGCGCCGGTGCTGGTCGCGGTGTTGGTCGCGGCTTCACTCTGTCAGAAAAGCGCCAAGCTCGACCGACGGTTCGGACTGGTGATCTTCTTCTACCTGTTCTCGACCTATCTGGCGGCGTTTGCCGCGGTCACGGCAAGCTTTCTCTTTCCGCAGACAATCACCCTCGCCGACACCTCCGCCGCGGCGAACACTGCCGCTCCCGGCAGCCTCGGCGACATCGTCAGGGATCTGTTGACCAAGCTGGTCTCGAACCCCATCGAGGCGCTTTCGCAGGGCAACTACCTGGGCATCCTGTTCTGGGCAGTCATCATCGGACTGGCGCTCAAGCGGTTCGCGAGCGCTCATACGCAGGAGATGATGCAGAATCTTTCGGACGCGATCACACAGGTGGTGCGCTGGATCATCAACTTAGCGCCGTTCGGCATCTGCGGTCTGGTGTTCAGCGCGGTGTCGCAGAGCGGCTTTGACATCTATGTGACCTATGGAAAGCTGATCCTCCTGCTGGTGGGCACGATGCTGACGGTCGCGCTGGTCATCAATCCGCTGATCGTGGCGGTATCGCTGCGATGCAACCCCTATCCGCTGGTGTTCCGATGCCTGCGTGAGAGTGGCTTGACCGCGTTCTTTACGCGCAGCTCCGCCGCCAACATCCCCGTCAACCTCGGATTGTGCGAGAAGCTCGGGCTCGACCGCGACATGTACTCGGTCTCGATTCCTCTGGGCGCGACCGTCAACATGGACGGCGCGGCGGTCACGATCACGATCATGACGCTTGCTACGGCAAACACGCTGGGGATCGAGGTTTCCTTCCCTGCGGCGATATTACTGTCGTTCTTATCCGCGCTTGCCGCCTGCGGCAGCTCCGGCGTCACAGGCGGATCGCTCCTGCTGATCCCGATGGCATGCTCGCTGTTCGGTATCTCGGACGCGATCTCGATGCAGGTTGTGGGCGTGGGCTTCATCATCGGCGTAATCCAGGACAGCATGGAGACCGCGATCAACTCCTCTGGCGATGTGCTGTTCACCGCTGCGTCGGAGTATGTGCAATGGAAAAAGCAGGGCAGAAAGCTGCCCGACTTTATGCAAGGGCATAAGAAGAAGGTATAAAGAACTTGTCCTTTCTATATAAGAAAAGGAAAACAGAATGAAAACCTATCATTTTTACGGTCATCAGACCGCGACTGTGAAAACCGAAAACGGGCTGACGCCGCGCGACTGCTATGATATCCTCAGCGATATCTGGTGCGCGGACACCTGCGCGCCGCGGATGCGGAGCGACTGGTCGCCCGACAATAAAACGCTCGGACAATGCTCGATCACGGCATTTTTGATACAAGACCTGTTCGGCGGCAGGGTGTACGGCGTTCCGCTGAAGGACGGCAACTTCCACTGCTTCAACGCGGTGGGCGACTGCGTGTTCGACCTGACGAGCGAACAGTTCGGCAATATCGAGCTCAACTACAACGACTGCCCCGAGCAGCTGCGTGAGGTGCACTTTGCAAAGGAAGAGAAGCGACAGCGATATGAGAAGCTCAAAACAGAATTCCTCGCCGCTATGCCGACCATCCGACCGATGCGCGCAGAGCACCTCGAGCGCTACGGCGCGATCTATGCCGCCGCGTTCTCGGGCGAGCCGTGGAACGATCCGTGGGAGCCGCAGGACGCTGTGATCCACATCGGCGAGCTGCTCGACTCCAAGCAAGCATACGGACTGGAATACGCTGTCAATGGTGAGATCGCAGGCTTCATCCTCGGCACCACGATGCTGTTTCACTACGGCAGGACGTTTGAGATCAACGATCTTGCCGTCTCACCCGAATATCAGCAGCAGGGGATCGCCGGTCGGTTGCTGACGCATTGTCTGGACGACATGAAAGAGCGTGGGATTGTCGGCGTGCACCTGATCACCGCAGGCGAGGGCATCCTGCCCCGATTCTATGAGAATTATGGATTCAGCAAAGAGAACCGCGTGATCCTGATGGGAAAGGAAATGTAGCATAGTCTCCCGCCCCCTCTGACGAGGGGGCAGCAAGATGAATTGATAAGAGAGAATACTACCTAACCTGCAGGGGAGAGATAACGTTACATAATGGTGTCAAAAAAGCGATTGACTCAATACCATATGTAATCATATTTGTTCGACGGCTTGAGTCAGCAGGCGGTTCGCACCTGTAATGCCGCGTTATCTCTCCCCCGCGAACAAACGCTACGAACTCTCTATGAAGCTCTGTCCGCTTGCCCCCTCGTCAGAGGGGGCAGAATAGGTTCTGCAACGTCCATGACACGCACTCCTATCAGGGGTATTGTTTTTGACTCCCTGTAACAGACTAAAAGACCTCCCACACCGCAGGGTGTGAGAGGTCTTTGTTGTATGGATGTATGAAAAATCGGTTTATTCCTTCTTCTTGATGTGCTGGCAGAGGTCAAACTTGAAGCCGGTCGGAGAGATCATCAGCGCCGATTTGGAGGAAGGGGTCTCGATGACCGAGTTGGAGCCGCAGACGAATCCGCGCGCGGTGAGCATCTCGTATGCTTCGTCAAAATCATCGACATTCATGCGGATGATTGTGGAATCCAGCGGCTTGACGGGAACGCTTGCGATATCGATACAGTGCCCGTCAGCGTCTCTCATGGTGACGTCGTTGATCTCTCTGCCGTTGACGTGTATGTGCTTATGACGCTGCTCAAAGCCGAGAGCCTCAAACAGTTTGATCATGCTGTCGGCGTCGGCAGAATCGGTGATTATAAGCGGACTGAAGCCGGTAATTTTCATAACAGTTCCTCCCGTTTCATCGTGATTTGCGTTGACATTATCGTAGCATATCCGACGCGTTTTTGCAAGCGGAAATTCAGCGATCAGATAGAGTCTTGGCGAATTTCAGGACGGCATAGGCGGTTTGCGTCTGCTGTTCCTTGGCGGTGATCGTCGCCTCGCCGTCGCCCTCCTGCGCGCCGTAGTTGCCGAACTGCGCGTGATTGCCGCCGTCGATGACCGTTTCGACAGCGCCGATCGGGACATACTGTTTGGCGTTTTCATACGCCTCACGACTGAGCACCTTATCCTCGGTACCGTAAACAGACAGCAAACCCACGGATTCATCGAGCGGCTTTGTCGGATAAGCGGCGAGCAGCACCACGCCGTCGACAGTGTCCTTGTGCGCGGCGGCATAGCTCGCGGCGATCATGCCGCCCATCGAATGGCCGCCCACTATCACTGTGGGATAATCATACTCAGCCATGATCCGATCCGCTGCGTTTTGATCAAAGATCGCCATGCGCATCGGCAAATCGAGCAGGAAGCAGTCTATACCCTTGTCCGCGATCTCCTTCATCAGCGGCAGATACGCCTGAGAATCCACCTTCGCGCCGGGGTAGAAGATCAGCGCGGCGTCCTGCCCCGAGCCATCGACAAAATATCCGCCGTCGATCTTACTGACGGCAGCGCCGGTGGGATCGGACAGCACGGCAAGCGCCTCCTCCCGCGCCGTATAATGCACGTTGAGATAGCAAAAACCGACCGCGCAGAAGATCAGCAGACCGATCCCGACGCTGATCAGAATATGCAGGATGAGGGGCAGCTTCTTTTTCTGTTTCCTTCGGATCAGCCCCGTGAGCAGGAAGCTGAGTCCGAATACGATCGCGACTGCCGCGACGGACAGTAAGATGTACTTCAAAAGATCACCTGATTCTATCATGATACCGACAAATAGTATAGCACATGTCAAAAGCGATCACAAGCACCCGAGCGAGTTCTCACAAAAATCGTCAAAAACAGTGGAACTTTTCAGAAATCTTCTGTATAATAGAATCGGATCATAACCTTCCCCGACGCAAGCACGAAGGGTGTCTTGATCGGTTGAGATCGCCACAGTCCCTATCGGGACTTCGCGATGACTATTGATATGGCTCATAAGGGATAAGGAGTGAGGACCGTGTCTGATAACAGAAAGGAACACTTAGCGGCGGACTACCGCGAGATGCTGCAATTGCAGGACAGACCGTATCTGTCGTGGATCGTAACCAAGGGTGAGCCGCCGTATGGGGAGGAATACCTCTTGACCGTCAAGATCAGGACATACGCGCTCTCGGCGACCGAGGAGCGCTACATCGTCAGCACCATCGACAAATGCACGATCCGCGTCACGCTGTGGGATTCCTATCCCAAGCTCGCTCCGAACACCAAGATGCTCAACATGCCTCCCGTATTCCACCCGAACTGGTACTCCAAGGGCACCTACTGTCCGAGTGAGAGTTGGCAGGAGGGGGATTCTCTCAAGGACTACGTCAAGCGAATGCTCGGCACCCTGACCTATGATCCGTCGCTCATCGAAACGCGATCCCCTGCGAACTTCAAGGCGGCGGCATGGTTCAACAAAATGCAGGATCACGAGGGACTTTTCCCGTCCGATCCCGTTACACTGACAGAGAATTCTCCCGATGAGATCACAGAGAAAGAACAGCTCGGCGAGATCATCGACAGCTGGGAGATCAAACGATAATTATTTTCTGTAACTCGCTTGACACAAGTGTCCGCTCGAACGATCAATACAACCCTCCGAGTCGAAACACATGCTAACGCATGGATTCGACCCACCTCCCTTAGGAAAGGGAGGCTTGAGGTGTTTCAGTCATCAATTATTATCGGAGGTGGCGATATGCCCGATATCATTGTCCATACGAGTTTCGGCGCGCAGGTGCTGGAGCGCCTTGCGATCGACGTTGACCGCGATATCTACGACTTCGGTCTGGTCGGGCCCGATCCGTTCCTGTTCTATCGCTTTTATATCGCGCCGTTCCGCCATCGCGCTAACCGCTACTCATCCGTCATGCATCGTGAGCGCACGGGTGACTTCCTTGTCGAGCTGATCAAACGCGGCAAAGAGGATCATGATGTGTTCTCCTATGCGGCAGGCTTTTTGTGCCACTATGCGCTGGATTCCACCACCCATCCCTACATCAACCGCAAGGCAAAGAACTTCTTTCCGATGCACATGGCGATCGAGCATAAGCTCGACAGGATGAACGGCGGAGAGGTGCGTATCCCGCGCTTTTTGCCTGAATCGATGAAGGATGCCGTCGGCGGCGCGATCACCGAGATCTACGGCTGGGATGACGCATGGGAAAAGTTCAAACAGGGTCACCGCGACATGAAGCCGTTCTATGCGATCGTCACGGACAAGAGCGGACTGCTGGACAAGTTCGCGAGTAAAACGCACACCAAGCTCGCGTTGATCTCATACCGCAGTAAGGCGATCGACGATATGGATCTGCGCGGATTCTATCCGCTTTACAACAGGGCGATGGATGACGCGGTGCGGTTCATTGAAGCGGCACACGCCTATGTGCAGAATGAGATCGATGAAGCGACGCTCAGAGCGATCCTCGGCAACCGCTCGTATATAGACGGATAATCAATGAGGTGAAGATATGCTGACAAAACGCAAAACAAAACGCAAATACATCCGATTCTACGGTCAGGTGCAGGCGGTAGGCTTCCGCTGGACAGCGATGCAGGCGGCAAAGCTGTACGGCGTGACAGGATGGGTGCGCAATGAATATGACGACAGCGTATCGATGGAGATACAGGGCACCGAGCGCCAGATCGACGATGTGATCGCCGCGATCGATCGCGGCACCTATATCGTCATCGAACGCATGGAGGTCAAGACGCTGGATACGGTAGAGGATGAACGCGAATTTCGGGTGAAGTATCATTAATGGTGTTTCTCCCTTCGGTCGGACTGTTTTATATCAACCCTCAGTCACTTCGTGACAGCTTCCTCGCCGGAAACGGCTCCCCCCTTGTCCATCGGACATTCCCCCAACGGGGGTACCTTAGGAAAGGGAGCCTTTATCGGTTGAGATTACCACAGCCCATGGCACAAGCGCCATGGGCTTCGTAATGACGTTTATCATAAAAGGGAACGGATCGATCCGTTCCCTTTTTAGGTTGTCGAAAAAGTACATTAGTCAGGAACAGAGCGTTTACAAGCCTCCCTCTGACGAGGGAGGTGGGCTCGCTTGCGAGCTCGGAGGGAGAGATAACGAAGCGTTACAGAAACACACCGATGATGAACTCAAGCCGTATTTTGAGTGCCTTTTTTCACGGTATTGAGTCAATCCTTGCTATTTCACTATATCGTTACGTTATCTCTCCCCCGCAGGTTAAATAATACTCTCAAACACAAAGTCATCTTGCAGCCCCCTCGTCAGAGGGGGCATGAAAAGACACGTGCTCCCGTGACACGCGTGTCCATCAGAGGAAACTGCTAACTACTTTTGCTGATTCGCGATAAAAAACCGCCGCTGTGGGAGAGCGGCGGTTCGGCTTTATGGAAGTAACCACACCTTAGCATAGGAGGATATGAGAAAGGTTATTCCACATCTTCATTCTGTTTTTCAAGCGGAATCGTTTCTCCGCTCTCACTTCAAGCGGAGCGATCGAGGTCGTGCATGAGCCTGACTTTCATCTTATCACCCTCGACAAAGATATCCACCGCGTCGATGTGTTTGTCGGGGTGCGCTTTGACAAGCTCGCTGACATACATGTTGATAATTTTGTCGGATACGTGTTCTCCTCTTACGTTGACCTTCATACAATCATCTCCTTCAATTATTCGAACAGTTGTTTTATTTCCTACAATTATATTTTAGCAGAGAACACGTGTAATTTCCAGTTACAGGTTGCCCATTTTCATATCAGTTTGTTAACGGTTAATTCCTTTTTGAATAAAAATAATGTCACTTTGTAACCGTTAATTCCCATTGGAAAATAAACGATTTTTTAATATATTTTGGAGAAAAATAACCGCAAAACACAAGATTTTGTATCTTCCGCAGGAGAAATTTATATTATTTCATAATCGAAAAATAGGTGCTTTCGGCGTCAGAGTGTTCGAACGAATTGAGGTTAGAGTAACTGTAGATATCCGCACTGTGGTTTTGACGAGCATATTTCCGCCTGCCTACTTCGGTTCACATTTGCCGCAGCGGGTACAGCCGTTGCAGATGATCTTCATGCCGCAGGTTTGGCACTTTTCGGAAAAGTACGGCTGATAGCGGCGCTCCTCGCGCAGGGGCAGTCCGAGCAGGTTCGTGAGCTTGAAATCGATCGGCTTTCCCTTGCAGCTCAATCCCGACTTATACGCCTGGCTCGCCTGCAGCTCACTGCTCTCAATGCGATACATCCTGCCGTCCTTGACAAAACGCCTGCCTGTGCCGACAAAGGCGAAGGTGACGTTATATTCCCTGCACTCGTCGCTGAGCCGCTTGACCCACTCATAATGACACGGCCGCGCTCCCGCGTAGTTCTCGCCGTCGCAGATAACCTGCTCGAGCTGTCCGCTCGGCAAATATTCCTTCAGGCTGACCGCGCCGATGAAGGGCGCGCACATAACGCCTTTATGCTTAAACGGCAATGTCAACAGGATCGGGATGCGCTCGTCGGCACGGCGCTGATTCTCACAGCTCACGTTGAAAAAGACGTTCTCCCATCCGTCGCCCCAGTCATGCGGCAGGCACTCCGCCACACGCTCGGGACGCTTCGTCAATAAAAAGAATACGACGTCAGGACGCTGACGGATGATGCTCCATGCTTCGTCACGCCACAAGTCCGCTTCTTCCAAAAAGAAATCCGAGGTCATACACACGCGGAGCTGTTCACCGCTCTCGACCTTATAGCGGCCGCGGCGATCCTTGGACAGCGGATAGCGAAAGCCTGATTTCGTTTTGTAGATATCCGCGCCGTTTTTTCCGCGCTGTTCATCCAGAAAGTACATATAGCAGTTTTGACAGCCCTCACTGCACTTTTTGCAGCCGTGCCACGGGTTCCATATGTCGTGCATGAACTCACCTTCTTTCCTTTTTATTATAGCTTATATCGTATGAAAAGCAAAGGTCATTTGACCGTGATCCGAAAAAAAGAGCCGGTGATGAAGCCGACTCTTTCCGTTATCATATTGCATTTTGATCAGTCGATCGCTCGAAGGAGCTTTTCGCCCTTTTTAACGGCAAAATGATTGACCGCCCAGCCGACGATCAGGACGATCGCCGCGATCACGAACCCGGCCGTCATTGCGAAGGCGCCGGTACGGTTCAGAGATGACGAAAACATCAAAATAATCATGAACGCGATCAGCAGGATCACGCCGATCACGACCGCGACGATATTGATCCAGCTCAGCTTACGGGACAATTCCGTTTCGCTGTCCCAGTTAAAATACGGCTTTTTCGCGTTTTTGAGCAGCATGGCGTTGATCAGGATCAGGTTGGTCATGAACGCCGCCAACGCGCCGACCAAGATCACCCAACAGCTCTCGACGGCGATAGTGCCCATGATCAGGCAGACAACGCCGAGGATCACGACATAGAGGACGGAGCCGATCGAGCAGATCAGCATCGCGTAATTGCGCTTGCTTTTATAATAATCCTTAAAATCGACGGGCATGGTCTTGAGCATATCAAAGCTGGTGCCCTCGCGTGAGAACGCGGTGACCGCCAGCACATTGAAGCCGCAGGCGAAGCACGCAGACATCACACCGATCAGCACCGCGATGAGCAGCGCCGGCGACGTACCCAGGGGCAGCTCTAACATATCGAGATTCAACTGCTTACCGAGCAGAAACGGCAGGATAAAGAGCACCGGCCAGATAAAGGTCATGGCAAAGCCGTAGACCAGATAAGCGGGATTGCGGCGCGTATGCTTGCTCTCATAGCTCGTGAGCGCCTTGAGGGTGCTGACCTTTGTTTTACTGCCGAGCGATTCCTTAGTGACCTTCTTTTTATTGGTACCGGTGTTCTGCATGGACAGCGCGGTGGACAGGTAAAAGAGCTTGACCGCGAGCATCGCGAGCGCCGGCGCCGCCAAGGTGACGACGAGGCTGATCACAAGCCCGAGAAAATCGCCCTCAAACATAAAGCGGCACATGAACCCGATGTTCGGGAATCCCGACGCGACCGCCGCGATCGACGAGACTGCCGCCACTGCCTCCTCGGAATCGCCCGTCTGCATCCGGCTGTTGACAAAGATATAGCCGACGGTCAGCGCCACGGTGAACAATCCGCCGAGCACCACCGTGATATCGCGGTTGCGGATAAAGCCGAACACGCGGAACACGATCACGACCAGCAGCGTCGCGATCGACATGCCGAACAGCGGAATCAAAACGCTCGACAGCACCACGCCGATAAAGTACGGAGCCCCCGGCGCCTCTCTGAGCCCGAATCCGATACAAATGGTGTTGAGCAGCATCACGCTCAGCATCATGGGGAACTGCAGCGACACCGCCAGCTTCGCGGTGACGATCTGCCCCGCCGAAAAAGGCATGGGCAGCAGCACGGACAGATCATCCGCCGTATACAGCACCGTCACGATATTCTTGACGGACAGCACAAAGCTCATCAAAAGAACGATCAGCATCAAGGTCTGCGTCAAACTTTTCAGGTCGACAAAGGGAGCGACAAGCGGTTCGATCAGATAAGCGACCATCGCGAGGAGCGCGATCAAAAACACCACGCCGACAGCGGCGAATATCTTTGCCGCCTTGGGCGAGATCAATGCGTCCTTACTGCCGATCGTCGCCTTGCCGTTGCATTTTTGCAGAACGGCGATCAGCTTCCTGACCTTTTGGAAGCTCCCTGAGGTTCTTTGACGATCCATATCGATCACATCTTCTTGCAATTATTGCGCACGATGAAGTAGACCACGAGCATCACGATGAGGACGCCGATCAGGACGATCTTGCTGATGATGGTCTCGGGAATGATCTTCTGGTTCTCCAGATATCTGACGACTCCGTAGCCGATGATGACCAGTCCGGAAACGATGTTCAAAATGGCGTTCATCAGCTTCAGGGTCTTAGCGCCCTTCTCCGAATACTCTGCCAACTTCTCTTCTTCACGCGCGCTCAGCTTTCCGGTGAGGATGATCTTAACACCCGTGATGATGGTAAAAATACCTAATGCGCCTAAAACAAACGGCCAAATCTGACTCATACTGTTACCTCCGATTCTTTTGTTTCTGTTAATTCAAGGAAAATATTCTCTAAGGACGCCTGCGACTTGTGGGTCGCTTTGAGGTCGTCCAATGTACCGTGATAGAGCAGCTCGCCGTGCTTGATGATACAGATCTCGTCACACAGCTTTTCCGCTACCTCGAGCACGTGGGTGGAAAAGAACACCGAGTTGCCCTTGTCGACATGCTCGCGCATCATCTGCTTGAGCTCGAACGCGCTCTGTGGGTCAAGTCCCGTCAACGGCTCGTCTAAGATCCAGACGGACGGTTCATGGATCAGAGCGCCCATGATCATGAGCTTCTGGCGCATGCCGTGAGAATACGACAGGATCGTATTGCCCAGTGAATCGAAGATGCCGAAGCGGTTGGCGTAATCCTCGATGAACGCGGCTCTGCCCTCGACGGGAGCGTCATAAATATCCGCCATGAAGTTGAGGTATTCGAGTCCCGTCAGACGCAGGAAGTGGTCGGGGCTGTCGGACACATAGCCGAACTGCATTTTTGCTTTTTTCGCGTCCTTCGCGATATCGATCCCGTTGATGAGGATCGTGCCCTCGGTGGGCTTGATCACGCCTGTGATCGCTTTGATCGTCGTGGATTTGCCTGCGCCGTTGTGACCGATAAAGCCGGTGATGGCGCCGTCCTTGGCGGTAAAGGTAATATCCTTCACAACGGTATGATCACCGTATTTCTTGGTAAAGTTTTTTACCTCGATCAAGTAATCATCTCCTTTCTGAGTTTGCTCGCAACATATATTTCACAGTGAATATTACCACAGCTGATATAAAAAATCAAGCGATCCTGATGAGTTTGAGCATTTTGTGACAAACAATAACAGCCCCGTCACCACACGGTGAAAGGGCTGTTATTCTCTGTATTCCTATCCGGTGATATACTCTCCGGTATGAAAGCCGGGGCTTTCTACGTCGGCAAGATAGCGTTGGATACCGGCTGCGTCGATAATGGTCACATCGCCGTCCTGATTGGTATCTGCCGCAAGCTCTCCCTTAGCGGACAAAACGCGGAGGTCGACAAGCATCTGCTGGATAAAGACCACATCGAGGATAGTGATATCGCCGTCCTGATCCGCGTCGCCGAGCAGGATCTTCTCTTCCGGCTCGGTGGGCGCTTCGGTAGGAGCCTGTGCGCCTGTTCCCACATAATCAAGATGGAAGTAATTATACGCAACGTCGTTTTTCGTGATACTCATATTGCGGTCATACCAGTTGGCGGTATCATAGAACACCTTGACCGTGTGCGTGCCCTCGCTCAGATCAAGAATCAGGTGGGTGCTCGTCTGATTCGTATGATTGCTGTAGACCTCGGGGAATACGAGCGCGCCCTGATCCACCCCATCCACATAGACGGAACGAATCGCGCAGCTGACGCCGGAGGTGGCGTCGCCCGGATTATTGTAGACGCCGCTGAGCAGGTATCGACCCGCTTTGTTGATCGTAACACCCAGCGTCAGGTTCGCGCTGCGTGAGTATTTGTCGATGACAGTGCCAGAGGAGATCAGACTGCTGCTCGACACACTGCCGCTCTCTGCCTCTATCTTGAGCCTGTCGGGGCTGATAACGATCGGCTTACTCAGCTCGGAGCAGACGCCGTCGGACGAGATCGCCATCAGGCTGTAGCAGCCGTAGACGCTTGTGTCAGGCGTATAGCTGCCGCCGCTGACGTCGATATACTCTTTGCCTGTCCAGAGCTTGTAGGTCAATCCGCTCTTGGGCGTCCAGATCAATCTGCCGCCGGCATATGTCAAGGTGGGCATCTCGGGACAAACGACGAGGTTATCCTCGGATTTATTGATCGTGTAGGCGGTGTTGCTCTGCTCCATCTCGATCTCGATGGTATGGCTGCCTGTGTTGTCGGGGGTGAACACATAGCTATTGATATCCTTTGCGACGCCGTCGACCTTGAAGGACTTGACGCGGTCGCCCTCGCCGGAGAGGGTGATCTTCAGCGTCGCGTTCCTGTATTTGAAGTTGGAGAGCTCGAACGGTCCTTCCATCCAGCTCGGGATCGAGGGGCTGAAGGTGATACCGTCCTCATCATAGTTCATACCGAACATCACGCGGTAATAGCCTGCCAAGGTGCCGGCGATCGACCACAGCTGCTGATCGGATTCCACACCCTCGCCCGTGCGGTAATCGATGACCTCTTTATTGGTCAGCGAGACCGCCGCGCCGCGTACATTCGAGTTGAAGATCTCTTCGGCGAGCGCTTTGTTGCCATAATATGACGCGCCGACCATCAGGGTAGAATCCCAGCCCGGCCAGATGCCGCGGTTGTGATACACCTTGTCAGCGTTTTGGAGCTTGCCCTGCTTTTGCGGATAGACCGTATCAGCGCCGTAGTTGACCAGCGGCGAATTCTCGCAGATGTCCTGCATCTGGGAATCGGTGCCGATATCAAACCAGAGGGCAAAGCCGTTGCCGAGCACATCGGTCTTTTCGGCTTTGACGCTGCCCATATAGGAGGGATACTCCCATGAGGAATACAGTCCCATGTCCTCGTTCCAGAGTCGGCTGCTGACCTTTGCTTTTAAGTCCTGAGCAGATCTCGCCCATCCCTGCTCGGCTGCCTCTCCCTTACCGAGCACCTTAGCCGCCTTGGACATGATCTCCAACACACGACAGTAGATCGCGTTGACCGAGGCGGTCTTGCTCTCGGCGATCACGGAAAGACCGCTGTCATAGGTCTCACTCGTCCAGTCGGGATAGGTCTGGTCACGCCAGTCGAGTCCGCAGGTCTCGCCGCGGAACAATCCCGCGTCAGCGTCATAGGCGACATTCATGTCCTGCAGAATCGTATTGGCGCAGATATCGTAAAAATAGCTTAAGTGGCTTTTGTTGCCGTCCGCAAGGTAGGTTTCCCAGACAGAAAGCATGGTGATGATCTTATCGGTGGAAACAGGATAGGAGCCGCCGGTTCCCGTGTCCTGCTCAAAGACGGAAACACCGTTTGATGTCTTGATCTTCTCGCGCTCACAGTTATAGCTGATCTCGGGGAACACCCAAGAAAGCGAGTAGAGATTGGACAGCGCCGTGTCGCGCGTCCAGACCTTTTGCCACGCGGTGCCCGTATAGAACACCTGACCGAAGGAATCGGTGTGGATGCTCTTGACGGCTTCTTCTAAAGAGAGGTTGTATACCGCCGCCGCGAGTGGGGAATTCTCCGCCTTGAACTGAGGGTAGGAGGAAAGATCCTTTGACTGCGACCATGTTTTCCTGCTGCCCGTCATGTAAGAGGTAATGGACGTCGGGGAGGTCGCGGTGGCATTGTAGCCCGTGTCGATGACCTTGTCGGGGGTCAGCGTGTAGTCATAGGCATTGTACTCAAAATCCCACTGGGAGCTGGTGTAATAGAAAGGAACGTTCGTCGCCTGAGCGTTACCGGTGAGGTTTTCGATATTGATGACGGCGTTGTCGTTCGCCGTATTGATGAACCGCACACCCATAGTGGTGTCGACCGTCCAGCTTGTGTCGCCGTCGGTGGAGTCTTTGCAGGTGACGGCACTGCCGCTGAGCGCGGCATACTCCTTGGTAGCGTCGTTTTGCAGATAATATGCGCCGCTGCCGTCGGGGATGATGTTCCAGTAAGCGGCGTCGGGATAGGAGGAATTCACGCTTTGATAGGATACCGCATTGTTCTTCTGGACGAGCACCAAATCATTGTGCTCCATCCACTTGCACCGCAGCACAACCTTGTTGACGCCTCTGTCGAGGGTGGAATGCGGATACGCTTCCATGAGGCGACTGTCCGAATACGCGATAAAGGTCACATCGGCGTCAGCGTCGAGCGTAAGGCTCTCGTTGCCGTCGACGGGCGCCTGGAAGGTGCTCCAATCGGCAGTAGCAGCCTTATACTCATAGGTTCCCTTGCTCAGGTGGATCGTGAGAATATAGCGGCCGTTCTCCAATGTCATCGCGTATTCGGCAGGGTTTTCCCAGCCGTTGAACGTGCCGCGCAGATAGACCGTCGCGGCAGCAGCCGGCGCAACCGCGAACACGGTCGTCAGGCATAACAGCATTACACAGATCAAAGCGATAACGCGTGTTGATAGCTTCTTCATAAAAGCACCTCTTTCTTGTCGTGAAGATATTCGCTTTTTTTCGATATAATATACATAAAGTGCGATCAAACGCACTGCGGACAGCAAAGCTGCTTCGGGATCATTCCACGCCGCGCATCAGCTTTGTCCCGAGCCAGATAAAGACGACCGTACCCGCGATCAGGACGATCATAGCGGCAAGCATATTCCATAATCCCGCAAGGGCGCTGAGCGCCGGAGCAAGCGCGACCAGCGCGATCACCTTGGACAGCTGTACCATATAGCGCTTTTCGTCCTTTGGCTTAACGGAAACACGCGCCCGATACGGCAGCATCTTGTAATCCTTGAAAATCGCCATCAGCGCGGCGTAAAACAATATCGCGGCGGCGAATAATGCCATCAGGATCGAATACCCGTATTCCATGAAAGCACCTTCCTGCAGTTGAAATGCAAATACAGCCCCGTCACCGTCGGCAATGGGGCTGATATTTTATATGTATTCCTATCCGGTGATATACTCCCCGGTATGGAAGCCGGGACACTCTATTCCGGCAAGGTAGCGTTGGATACCGACAACGTCGATGACAGTCACAATGCCGTCCTGATTCGCGTCTGCCGCGGCTTCTCCTTCCTCCGACAGGGTGCGAAGATTGACGAGCATCTGCTGGATACAGACCGCGTCGAGGATGGTGATATCGCCGTCCTGATTCGCGTCGCCGATCAGATTCTTCTCTTCGGGCTCAGCGCCGTAGATGACCGCGATACCCGTGCTGCCGACATGACCGGTGATGGTCTTTTCGGTAACGGTGAAGGTGTTGCCCGATATCTTATCGACATAGGTACCCACAGGTACCATCGTGTTGGTGTTGTTGACCGAAACATCGGTGTCGTTGGTCTTGGGTACGATCACCGCGCCGCCCTCACGCAGTACGGCATAATATGTGTTGCCGCCGAGAACCTTTTCTTCCTTGCCGATCATAGCGTTATGGAACTGATTGACCGCCGTGATCTCATTTGATGTGAAGTGAGTGCTGCCCTTGACGCCGTAGTTGATGGACTGGTGCGCCTTCTGGAAGGGTCTGGAGAGGTAGAGCGTCTGCGAATCAGCGCGCGCGGCGAGAAGCGCGTAGGCTTTATCGACAACGTTCTGGTCAAGGTTCTTTGTCCAGCCGCCGAAGTTAATCTCGTTGGAATAGGAGTCATGACTCTCCGCCCAGTTGACGATCTTGCTCGAATCGACGCCTTTTTTGTTCCAGTTACCGGTGGTCTTATAGGTCGTTTTATCCCTGACCGCCGACATGAGCGCGGCGCTGTAGACGGTGTCTGACACACCGATATACTGCGCGTATTCATTGATCCACGTGCTGTTCTGTGCAGCGGTAGCGCCGTCCGCGGGTGAACCGAGGATCTCGCCGTACTGGAAGATATCGATCTGCGCCATTTTAGACCAGAACGCGCAGTTCTCCGACGGGAGAGCGATATGCTTGGCAGCGTCCCAGCGAATACCGTCAACACCGGCGTTCTTGAGGCTGACGACCATATTATAGACCATGTTCTGGATGGCGGTATTCTCGCTGTTCAGATCGGGCATGCCGATATTCTTCTGCGTGGTCGAATAACGGTCTTCGGCATTGCCGCGCGCACCGAGATTATGGAAATAAGCGGATTTATTGTTTTTGAAAACACTGTCAACGGTATTCGCCAGATTGCCGTTGTCCGAGCCTGCCACGTGGTTGGCGACAACATCGACGATGATCTTGACGCCGTATTTGTGCGCTTCGGTACACAAAGCCTGCAGATCGCTGTAGGAGCCGAGATCGTTGCCGACCGTGAACTTGGTGGGCTGATAGAGCCAATACCAGTTACTGCTGCCGTCATGCGGCTGGAGCGGCGAGGTCTGCACGCTGGTAAAACCTGCCGCCGCGATACGGGGCAGCTCCGCCTTGATCTGTGAAAGCGTCCAATTGAAGCATTGCAGGATGTTGCCGTCCCTGCAATCCTGCGGCAGCCCGTAGTCATCCCCTGTCGGCGCGGTATCGGTCTGCTGCGCCGATGCGGAAAAACCGACCGACACAACGCACGTCAATACCATGCACAGCACGAGCGCAAAACTGATGATCCTTCTTTTCATACATCTCACCCTTCTCATGATAATTTCCTATATCAAAATAATAACAAGGAGGCTCATAAAAGTCAACAGAATTTTGTGCTTTGTGAGTTGATTTTCTCGTGAGCTGACCGACAGATAAAAATCCCCTTCCTCGCCTGTCAAGCATGGAAGGGGATGGAGCGTTTCTTTTATTTGACGATCTTCGCGGTATACTTATACGCGAGGACGCGGGTGCAGGCTTCCTTGAGCTGAGCCTCGGTGATGGTGCCGTCGTTCACCGCGGCGAGGATATCGTTATACGCGGTCGCATAGTCGCGCACCAGGATCAGATCGTTGCCGGCGAGCACCGCCTGGACCGCAGGCTTCTTGCCGTCGGCATAGGCGGAATAGTCTGCGTTATCGAGCACATCGGTCATGATGATACCCGAGAATCCGACCGTGTCGCGCAGCTCCTTGTGCAGCGAGGGTGACAGCGCCGCCGTATGGCTCGGATCGATCTTCTGTACGACGACGTTCGACATCATCACGCAGTGAGCGCCTGCGGTGACGCCCTTCTTGAACGGCGTATAATCCGTGTTGCGGATGGTATCCGCTTCACGGTCATCCACGACGGCTCCCACGCCGGTGTCGGCGCTGTCGGGGATCGTTCCGTAACCCGGGAAGTGCTGTAACACGATGGACACGCCTCGGGGCTGATCGAACTTAGCCGCGTATTCGGCATAGGAGGAAGCGGTGTCCACATCGCCGCTGATCGAGCGCGAGTACATGATCTGGTCGGCAGAGGTCGCGAGGTCGATGACCGGGGCGAGATTCATATTGAAGCCTGTTTCCTTGAGCATGAGGATCTTGCTCTCCTCCGCCTTTTCAACGCCCTGCAAGCCACCGATATCGAACTCGGTGCGCGGCGCGTTGAAGTCGTACTGCTCAAAGCCCGTCAGATCGGAGATCGTAGTATTGGGGCCTCCCTCTTCCTGAGCGGCGAGGATGGGGCTCGTCTTGAGATCCTTTGCGGCGGCAGTCAGGGCAGCAGAGATCTGCTCCTTTGCCATCCCCTGAAAGTTCTCTCTTGTGAACAGCATACCTGCCAGTGAAAACTGCTTCATCTGCGCAGAAGCGGTGGAAGCGTCGGGACAAATGCCCAGGATCAGCTGACCGACCATCTCTTCCTTGGTCATTTGATCGACATGGGTCTGCGCCTGATTTTGTCCGCTCTCAAAGACGTTGGCGGAATTGACCGCCGTATCGTCGCGCTTGACCCTGCCCTCTTCGGTGGGCGCCATGACGGGAGCCTTGGTCTCGATCACCGCCTCGGTCGCTTCGGTTTCCTGCTCCTTTTTCTCAGGCTCCTTCACCTTCATATAATGATACACCCCGATACCGAAAGCGATGACCGCCACCAATACCAGTGAAACGGATATGATCACAAATTTCTTCATCCGAACCCTCCTGTTACACCGTGAGCGCTGTGCCTGTCCGGCACACGGCGTATCGGTTACTTGCTGTTAACCTGATTTTATCACACGATACCTGCGTTTTCAACAATTATTGCCAAAGTGTAATTATTATACCGCTGATCGACACAAAAACGGCTCTCCCGAACGGAAGAGCCGCTGTTTGCTATATCGGAATCATTGTTTGATGCCGTCGGGAACCTTGGCAAGCGGGGTATAGAACACACCGAGCATCGTTTTGAGGGCTTCTTCATTGGTCACTTTCATCTCCGCGAATTCTCCCTCGGTGATCTCACCTTTCAGACTGACATACTCGATATCGGAGGCGCTGCGGAGCTTAGCTGCCACAGCAGAGGCAATATAGGTGATCTCAGCCAGATCGAGTGAGGTCTCGGAGTTCGATGTGATATCACTGTACAGCTTTGTCACAACGGAAGGATCCTTTTTCACGGCGGGTACGATCGCGCTCATAAACGCCCGGATGTATTCCTGCTGCCGTGCCATACGGGCATTGTTGGAATCGAGCTTGCTCGTTTCACGCGAGCGCACATAGGCGTCCGCCTCTTTACCGTGCAGAGTGACGGTCTCGCCCTCGTTGATGATTCTGCCGTCGACCGGCGAGGTGAAGGTCATCGACGAGGTCAGGGTAACGCCGCCGATAGTATCGTTGAGTGTGATCAACGCGTCCATGTTGATCGCAAAATAGTTCTCGAGGGGCAGTCCGTAGAACAGTCGCGAGATCGATATGGTGGTATTCCTGCCGCCTGTAACGCCCTCTCCCTTGTATGCGTGGGAAAACGCGAGCTGCATACGCTCGGTGTCGATGTACTTGCCCTGCTCGGAATACAGATCGACATCCGCCATCGTATCACGCGAGATACTCAGCACCTTGACCGAACCGGTCTTTGTATCGAACGCCAGGGTATAGATCGCGTCCGCCATCTGCAGACCGGCGTTTTCTTCAGAGCCTTCATCCACACCGATGAACACGATGTTGATCAGGTTTTCGTTCAGCTGATAGGACATGCCGTTATAGGTGATCACACGGCCGCTGTTATCCGCCTTGATGATCTCGTTGCCCTTTTCATCGGCGGACGGCGTCGTAACGGCAAAATCATCATAGTGGTGTATACTGCGGCGGCCGATCTCCCGAAGGATCAGGAATGTGCCGCCAAAGGCGATCACCATTGCCAGAATGACGGACGTGACAACGATCAGTACCTTCTTCCAGCGCGGCTGATACCTGAACCAATGCTTGCGATGGCGGTGGCGTTTTCTGCCGTGTTTTTCGACCGCCGTAAAAACATATCCCTCATCCGCCGCCTCCAGCTCTTCTTTTGTCGCGGTTCTGGTGTTGCCTGAGTGCCGGGAAACACGCCTGCGACTGCTGTGTTTTTTGTAAGATTCCTGCGGCACGATATAATCGAAGGAATCGTCGGCAAGAACAGCCTTTTGCGCGTCATAATTCTCCACATCGGCGTCGGCAGAAGCAGCCCCCTTGGACTGATCCGTCATAGGCTGATCGTTCTTATTCTCCTCGGGATCGGTCGTCTCGGCTTCAAGATGTTCTGCCGTGGGCAAGTCCTCGTCACGGGCGTGACGAGGTTCATTGCTTCTATCTTCTGTCTGACTCATCTACCAACACCCCCTGTACAAGATATCGTGTGTTTGACGCACCGTCGGTGCAGGTGCTCAGCGTCAGGATCTTACAATCGGCGGACAGCTCCACACCCTCGCGCACATTCGCGTCATAGGAATGAGGAGCGAGCGTCGAATCCAGATACGCCTGAAATGATTCGTTATCGCCGAGGAAATAGGTGTTCAGAATATGTCTGTCGTCGAAGGTATAAGCAGAATAGATCAGATAGGTAAACACCTTATCCCTGGTCAGGACAAAAGCGGTATTGTTCTCATCAAAAAAGCTCTTATCCTCAAAGTTATGCAGAGACGCGAACATGGAGCCGTTGAGCATGTTGTGTCCGTAGAAAACGGTCACTCTGTCGTGCATATCGGGCTGATTCTTGATTTCGGAATAGATCGTACCCGAGAACTGGTACTGACGATAGACGTTGTGCTCCAGATAGAAGCTGTCGTCGCCGTCGCTTGTGCTGCGCGCAACGGGATAATCCACATTCGTGTTCGGGATATAGATCCATGCGTAGATATCGGGGTTGATCTCCATCAGCTCATCAAAGTCAGGGGTATGGTCGCCGAGCTCCGACGTTTGATGACCCCACGCTTCCACAGGCTCCTTCTCGGTAGCAGGAACCGTGGGCTGCGGCGCAGTCGTCTCGGCAACAGTCGCTGAGGTCGGGAGCTGATCGCCGTTGTAATCCTTTTGATTCAAATACAGAAACAAAAAGATCAGCGCGCCGACGATCACCGCGATACACACACATAGCAGTATGATCCATTTTGTTTTTTTTGATCGTTCCATCCAATCACCATCCGGAGAAAGCGGAATGATAACAGCCACTTCCCCATATTAATACTAAATCAGTATATCATTATACCCTTATCTGAAACGATTGTCAAATCCGATCCTCGGTGTCCTTGTATGATAGATCGAGCAGATCTCAACAGGCAAACAAAAAGAGGCCGTCGGATGACAGCCTCTTTGTAAACAATAAAGTGATTATGCCTTCTTCTTGCTCAGCATGATGTTGGTCAGGATACCGAGGATCAGCGCGCAAGCTACGGTAGTGACCGTGATGGTGCCGAAGGTCAGGATGAAGCCGCCTACACCGGTGATCAGGATCACGGAAGCGGTGAACAGGTTGCGGTTATCATCGAGATCGACCTTCTGGAGCATCTTCAGACCGGATACCGCGATAAAGCCGTACAGCGCGATACATACGCCGCCCATGACGCAGCTCGGGATGGTGCTCAGGAATGCGACGAACGGCGCGATAAAGGAGATGATGATTGCCTCGCAAGCCGTTACGATGATCGTGCTGACAGAAGCGTTCTTGGTGATCGCGACACAACCGATAGACTCGCCGTAGGTAGTGTTCGGACAGCCGCCGAAGAACGCGCCTACCATGGAACCGACGCCGTCGCCCAGCAGTGTTCTGCTCAGACCCGGATCCTCCAACAAATCATGCTCGATGATGGAGCTGAGGTTCTTATGGTCAGCGATATGCTCCGCAAATACAACGAACGCGACCGGTACATATGCCGCGGCGACGGTGCCGATATAAGCGCCGTTGATCTCGCCGAACGCACCGAACGCCTTGAGGAAGGAGAAGTCGGGCAACGCGATAAAGCTGGAGACGCCGATCACCTTGAAGTTGTTGATCAGCGCGGAATAGTCGATGACCATCAGCGCCGCGTTGCCGGTAGCCTTACCGATAAAGTAGAAGATCGTCGCAACCAGATAACCTGCCAAAATACCGATGATGAACGGGATCAGCCGCGCCATCTTCTTGCCGTATACGGAGCACAGCATGACGACAGCCAATGTCACCAGACCGCAGATAATCGCAACATAGGGAGAGCCGGGCTGAGTGGTGGCGGTCAGATTGCCGTTCTCATCCGGAGTCAGCGTGATGCTCTCGTTGACAGTACCGTCATCATTGACGGCGACAGGAGTGGTTGCAATGGTGCCGTCATCATTGACGGTATCCATGTTGACCACCTGTACCTGAGCCATATCGACAGGAGCGGTGTAGTTCGCTTTGCTCAGATCGCCGATCGCGTTGCCGGCAAGAGAAAGGCCGATGATCGCGACGATCGGGCCGATAACGACAGCAGGCATGATCTTGTTGATCCACTTAACGCCGGCAAATTTGACGATCAGCGCAATCACAACATAGACAAGACCCGCCAGAGCCGCACCGATGATCAGTCCGACATAACCCAGACCTGCGGTAGCGGCGCCGCTGAATGCCGCGAACATCGCACCGAGGAACGCGAACGAGGAGCCGAGGAACACAGGGCTCTTGCCCTTGGTGAACAGGACATACACCAGCGTACCAACACCGGCGCCGAACAGCGCCGCAGAGGTGCTCATGCCGTTGCCGATGATCATGGGGACAGCGATGGTCGCCGCCATGATCGCCAGCAGCTGCTGGAACGCAAAAATGATAAGCTGACCGAATTTAGGCTTATCCTTTACGTTATAAATCATTTTCATTTGGATTTCCCCCTTATGGAAAAGATAAATATTTATTCAGTAGGGACGATCATTGATCGTCCGCAGACAGGCAATGCCCGTCCCTACAAAACAGGTTTATTTGAGATACAATTTCACCGCGTTCTCATCATCGGTCTCCTGCAGTCGCACCGCGACCACCTCATCGAGCGAGGTGGGGATGTTCTTGCCGACGTAGTTCGGGCGGATCGGCAGCTCGGTATGCCCTCGGTCGAGCAGGACACAAAGCTGGATCTTGGACGGTCTGCCGAGCTTCATGACCGCTTCGAGAGCGGCTCTGGCGGTGCGTGAGGTGTAGATGACGTCATCCACCAGCACCACGATCTTGTCCTCAACGCTGAAATCGATGTTACTGCCCTTGACCTGAGGCAGCTCGCCGACGCGTGACAGATCGTCGCGATAGAGGGTGATATCCAGCTCGCCCACCGGTACGCTCACGCCCTCGATGGCTTCGATATGGCGCTGTAAGCGACGTGCCAGCGGTACACCGCGTGTGCGGATACCGATCAGACAGACGTTGTCCAGTCCGCGATTCTTTTCGATAATCTGATGTGAGATCCTCTTTAATGCTCTGTCAATATCGTCGCCCGACATCAGTGCAGCTTTGTATTCCATAAACACCTCAGATAATGATAGGTTTTTTGCAGCAGCTCTCAGCCAATCAGCGTTCGCGTTTTGCTCCGCTTCTTGGACAGCACCTCAAAAAATGCCTCATCCGGATGCGGACAAGGCATAGTAAAGCAAGGGATATCAAAACCAACCTTGTCGGCATCTCTGTACCGACTTAAAAGTTATCGATCGTTATCATACTACTTTTTTACCGTGCTATAGTGATAAATAAGAATTAAAATTGATTTTTGTGCATTTTTATGTTATCTGCCGAATCAAAGACTCGTTTCTTGACATCAATCGCCGATTCTTGTATGATATGGAACGGAAATCATTCGGATCAGATGGCGCCGAACGGTGAGCGTTGACCGCTTCACATCTGCCTGTGATCCGCAAATCGAGGGTAATATGAAGAAACATCAGGTGCTGTCGTCTTTTTTGCTGCTGACGGCGGCGGTCATATGGGGATTCGCCTTTGTCGCGCAGGAAAAGCTCAGCGACACCGTTCCGCCGTTCACGGTGAACACGATACGGTCGCTGATCGCGTCGGTGGCGCTGATCCCCGTCGCGGCGGTGACCAGACGCGTCAAAGGAAAACCCTTGCGCGAAGAAAAGCCTGCCGACCGCAAAAAACTCATCAAGGCAGGGGTGATATGCGGCGTGATGCTGTGTATCTCCGTCAACCTGCAGCAATTCGGCATCGCACTGTATCCGGCAGGAGCGCCTGCGTCCGCGCACAGCGGATTCCTTACCGCGATGTACATCATTTTTGTGCCGCTGTTCGGACTGTTCGTGCACAAAAAGCCGGGGCTGTTCGTCGGGATCGCCGTCGTCCTCGCGGTCATCGGTCTGTACTTCCTCTGTCTGTATGACGGCTTCGGCGCCTTATACGTGGGCGATATCGTCGTGCTGATCTGCGGCATGGCGTTCGCTCTGCAGATTTTGTGCGTAGATCGCTACATCGACGAGGTGGACGGCGTCAAGCTCAGCTCGATCCAGTTCTTGGTCACGGGTATTTTGTCCGCGATCCTCATGCTGATTTTCGAGAAGCCTGATCTCTCGGCGATTTTGGCAGGTTGGGCGCCGCTGCTGTACCTCTCGATCTGCTCGAGCGGCGTTGGCTACACCTTACAGATCATCGGTCAGCAGTACGCCTCCAATCCGTCGCTCGCGTCCATCTTAATGAGCATGGAAAGCGTCTTTGCCGTGATCGGCGGCGTGATCTTCATGCACGCGGTACCCAAGCCGAATGAATGGATCGGATGCGGCGTCATGCACATCGCTATCATCATCGCGCAGCTGCCGCAGGAGTTGTTGACAAAGAAAAAGGCATCATAAAAGCCCTTCCGATCGGAAGGGCTTTGCTGTTATCAGATGTTGAGATCACCACGCGTCGCAATGACAATTCATTAAATGATGGAGATCGTCGGGCTTGCGGAGGGATTGAGCCATCCGAGGATGACGCCCAGCGCGTTCTCGGAGATACCCACGCCGCCGTAGGTCGGCTCAGTCGCGACATGCAAAAAGCGCGCGCAGCCCTTCGTGTTGTCCACGGGATCGCGGTTGTAATCGAATACGACCGCGTAGGGGTAGGACTTGGTATACTCATACAGCTGCTGGCAGGAGGTATAGTCCACGGGAGAGGACGCGTCCACCAGTCGGTTATAGTTGACGGAGGCAGGGTCGGTGACCCAGTTCATGCCGTATTGGATCTGGTAATACTCCAGCGCGGTGCCGGGATTCATGTTTGTGCCCATTGCGTACTCGATGTTGTACGTACCCTTGGGGGTGGTGTCATCGGCAGGACCGACGTTATCCGATACGCCGCCTGTGCCGACAAAGCCGTCCACGATATCGAATTGGCGCGTCCACTGACCGTCTGTATTCTTCTCAAAGAAATACACCTTGGCGGCAGTGCCCTGACTCTCAACGAAGATCGCCTGCGTACCTTTGAGATCCTCTGCCTTGAGGCTTGCCGCGGTGAGCAGCCGGACAAAGTCATCGCCCTGATCCGCATCCGCCTGCGTCGGCTCCGGCTCAGCCTCGGTCGCTTCGGGAACATCCACCACGGCAGGAGGCGCGTTCTCCTCCGTCGCGAGCACCACACCCATCGTCTCGGACTCAGGCAGGGGCAGTGCCGATGGATGGAAGGTCGAGTCGAGAAAGGTATAGATATTATCACCGAAGGCGAATACCAGCACCAGCGACGCTAAGATGAGGAAGGTCGCCACGCCGATCAGGATCGGCGCACGGTTAGAGGATCCGCCGCGCTTCGTCTTGTAATTATGCGGACTGTGGTAGCGGGATTTATATCTCCTTCGGTTAGCTGTTTTATTGTTTTTGTATTCCATATTGATCCCTGTCTTTATCGCATATTGATTCTCTGTTTTTATGATATCCGCGCCATTCGCGGATCGATATCAGGTCAAACGCAAAAGCAGCGCCGTGATATTGTCCACGCCGCCGCGATCGAGCGCCGCGTCGGTGAGCGCACGGGCAAGCACATCCAGCTCCATCCTGTCATCGATGATCCGACAGATCTCTTCATCGGTGAGCATATCGGTCACACCGTCGGAGCACAGCAGGTACATATCGCCCGGTCTGTATTTGCCGCGCGCGGCGTAGGGCGTAGGCTCATAGCCCTCGGGCATGCCTAAGAACTGCGTGATCGCCTTGGAGCTGCCGCTTGCCACGATATGCTCCACGGATAGCTGTTCGAGCGCGTGACCCGACAGGCGATAAATACGGCTGTCGCCCGCGTTGAGGATGAAGATCTCGTCGCCGCAAACCTGCAGCATGGCGGCGGTCGTGCCCATCAGCACCAGTGAACGCGCCTCTGTCTCCTGACAGATCCTTTGATTGATCTGAGCGGCGAGCGGCTTCAGATACTCCCAGTACGCGTCCTTCCCACGTGTGAACGCCTTGGATTCGCTTGCGGCAATCAAGGATGCGATCTCACCGCAGGCTTCTCCTCCCATGCCGTCATACACCGCGAACAGCTCGTTTGCGCTCGCGTCGACCTTGCCGCAGAAAGCGACATCCGCCGCAGCGTTGACGTCCTCACGGAGATTGCCGGCGCAGTAAAAGTTATCTTCATTATTTCTTCTGATTTTTCCCGTAGAACACACAACAGCGTATTCCACCTTATTCTTGCGCACGGCACTCACCTCTTTATCAAGAATTATCAGTCGGATGTGATCTCTGCCGCCTCGAAGAAGGATTCCGGTATATCGACCTCAGCGGATGAGAAATCGCTCATCGTGCAGGACAGTCCGAAGGTTTGTCCCTCCGCCTTGACGGTGATATCAAACGATGTCATATAGCCTGCGGAATCGATCTCAAAGGAAGCGTTGCATTCCGCGTTCTCCAAAACAGACTTGTTCGCGTTGAACAACGCGGAAAATTCATCATAATCCGTGGCGCGGAAAAAGATGGGGGCGCCTTCTTCTTTGATCTTGGAGAACAGCTCATAGAGATTGATGGTATAGTCATAGCGTTTGCCGCCGTCGACATTCTGCGTAGTGATCGTCGCGATCGGGCTGTCGGTCGAAAGGCGCTGTTTGAGCACACCGATGGTTTTGTTCAGCTCTTCGGTGGTATAATCCGATGTGAGCTTGGTGAAACGCAGGAACGCGCCGGTATTGAATTTGCCGGCACGGAAATCCTTGTCAAAGTCAAAGAAATCCTTCACGCTTTCGGTGCAGTCACGGATCGCCCACTTTTTGTTGTAATAACTGCCCTTGACATTGTCTTTTTCATGCGCGTATACCGCGCCGGTATAAGTATAACTGTTGTAGTCCGCTTGATAGAGCGCCGAGAGATCATGCTTGTTGCGGTCAACGCTGATCGTGCCGTCATAGCTCATCACGGGCTTGTCATCCTCCGTCACCTTGATATCATACCGGAAGGAGGATGAAAAATCCTTAGCCAGTGAAGCGGTGAAGCGGCTCATGGGATTGGTGCGCTGTAAATACAGAATAATACCGAATACGATCAGCGCCACAACGACCAAGCCGATGCCGGCAAAGATGATGGTACGATGCGTCCTGAACCAATCGCGTCGGCGACTCGCCTGCTCCTTTTCGAATTCCTCGCTCTCGCTGAGCGGCTCACGCGGTTCACTGACGTCGACCGGTTGGGATTCGGGCGTCTCGTCGGGATCCGAAGGTTCCGCATCAGCTCCGGAGTCACTCGCCGGCTCGTCATCCTCCGGCGGTGCGTCCTCTTTTTGCGGTGCGAAATCATCCGCCCCATCGGTTTTTTTCTCCTGACCGTTTTCGTCATATACGGTGATTCTGAAAACGAGGTCATCATTCGTTTTTGCCTGCGAATTTCTTTCCGTTGCGGTCGGTTCTGTATCTAATCTGTCCTTTTCATTCTCTGACATAGCAATCCCCTCTTCTCTTGATCGAAAGATTATCAAACGGAAGCTGCCGTGCTATACGGGACTTGTCCGTGTGTTCAACGATTTTTTTATATATGAAATTTATCATACTGACCCTATTTTACATATATTGTTATTATAGCAAAATCAGTATTTCTTTGTCAATATATGCAGAATATTTTCATAAACTATTGAAATACTGTTTACAAAGTGTTTATAATAGGATAAGGCAATTTTTTATAGTATGAACAAAACAGGTGATATTATGAAAAACAGACTCTTATCCCTTCTTCTGATCATCACGCTGGTGCTCGGACTCGTTTTGGGCGTATCCGTCAGCACCTCTGCGGCACAGCTCTACGGCGACGTAGACGATGATGACGACGTTACGATCCGCGACGTTTCTTTTATCCAGCGTTTTCTGGCAGGCATCATCGAGCTGGATGACGCGGCACAAACGCGCGGCGATGTTGACGCGGACGAGGATGTGACGATCCGTGACGCCAGCATGATCCAGCGCTATCTCTCCGGCGTGATCGACACCTTCCCCTCCGGTAAGGAGCTGCCGACGCAGGCACCCACCATCGCGCCGACCGATGCTCCTACACAAGCGCCCACTCAGGCGCCTACCGAACCCGAGGATGTGATCACCAAAGTGAAAAACAATATTCCGATCTATTTCACCAACAATAAAAACTGGAGTAAGGTCAACGCCTATCTCTTTAACAGTGAGACAGGCGCCGTTCAAAAGACATGGCCGGGCACTCAGATGACCAACTACACCACCAACAGCTTAGGCGAAAAGGTCTACAGCATGACGGTGGACGTCACCAAATACGACCGCGTTATCTTTAACAACGGCTCTGTTCAGACGACCAACCTGCCCGTTACCAAAGCAAGTTCCGGCTACTTTGTCGATCCGATCAACAAGAACAATATTTACAGCACAAAATTTATCGGCGGTCTTTATCCTTACGGTCAAAACGGTGAGGGAACGATCAAAACTGTCCGCTTCACCTATCCCGACGGCAATTATAATAAAAATGTCTATATCTGGCTGCCTGAGGACTATAACGCGAACGACAAGAGCAAGAAATACTCCGTGCTCTATATGTGCGACGGCCAGAACCTCTTCGGTCAGGCGACCACCCTGTCGGGCTATGAGTGGGAATGAGACGAGAGCGTACTCTCCCTGATGCAGAACGGCGGTGACGGCGTGATCGTGGTCGGTATCGCCTGCGGTGACACGGAAGCGCGCCGTAATCACGAGCTGACCCCCGACCTCGGCGAGGTCGCAACGGTCGCCGGTGAGGATATGAGCACCTTCAAAAACGGCGGCGGCAAAGCATTCTCCGACTTTGTGACCGATACCGTCATCCCCTATGTCGAGCAGAATTACAACACCAACTCCATCCGCGGAATCGCAGGATCGTCCTCCGGCGGAATCGAGGCGTTCTACATCGGCATGGAGAACATGGACAAGTTCCGCTATATCGGCGCTCTCTCCCCTGCCTTCATCCTCTATAACAAGAGCGTTTGGGATAACTATCTCAGTACACTCGACTTCTCGGGCAATGTGCCGCGCGTCTACTTCTTCTGCGGCAACAGCACACAGGATCAGCTGGAGCGGGCGCTGTATCCCAACGCCACCGCGATGGAGGGCTGGATGAAGAACCACGGCTATCCTGCCGACAAGATGATCACCAAAACGGATGCGGAAGCGATCCACAGCGAGGGCTTCTGGGCGCTGTACTTCCCCGAAATGCTCAGTTGGTGTATGGACTTGTGACAATGAGAAATGAGGAATTCCTGCAACTGAAAACCCCGTAAAAAAGAGAGGTACCGACCGGATGTCAGTACCTCTCTTGTTATTTGATGAAAGGAAAAAGCGGAATCGATTCCTAATTCCTCATAAATCAGAGCTTCGGGCCTGCTTCTACCAACGCCTTGCCGGCGTCGTTAGTGGTGTACTTTTTGAAGTTCTTGATGAAGCGCTCCGCCAGATCCTTTGCCTTGTCGTCCCATTCCTTGGGATCGGCATAGGTATCTCTGGGATCGAGGATGCCGGTGTCTACGCCGGGCAGCTCGGTGGGAACCTCAAAGTTGAAGTAGGGGACGGTCTTGGTGGGAGCGTTCTTGATATCGCCGCCGAGGATCGCGTCGATGATGCCGCGGGTATCCTTGATGGTGATGCGCTTGCCGGTGCCGTTCCAGCCGGTGTTGACCAGATATGCCTTTGCGCCGCTCTGCTCCATGCGCTTGACCAGCTCCTCGGCATACTTGGTCGGATGCAGCTCGAGGAACGCCTGACCGAAGCAAGCAGAGAAGGTGGGAGTCGGCTCGGTGATGCCACGCTCCGTACCTGCGAGCTTTGCGGTAAAGCCGGAGAGGAAATAGTACTGGCACTGCTCGGGAGTCAGGATGGATACGGGGGGCAGTACGCCGAACGCGTCAGCAGACAGGAAGATGACGTTCTCAGCCGCGGGACCTGCGGAGATGCCGTTGACCTTCTTCGCAATCTTCTCGATGTGCTCGATCGGATAGGAGACACGGGTGTTCTCGGTCACGCTCTTGTCGTCAAAATCGATCTTGCCGTTCTCGTCGACGGTCACGTTCTCGAGCAGAGCGTCGCGCTTGATGGCGTTATAGATGTCGGGCTCGGATTCTTTATCCAGACCGATAACCTTCGCGTAGCAGCCGCCCTCAAAGTTGAAGACGCCGTTGTCGTCCCAGCCGTGCTCGTCGTC